>CAJWOS010000168.1 GCA_913044235.1 uncultured Pseudomonadota bacterium | reverse complement strand
GAGAAGGAGTGATTATGAACATGATGAAACACATTTGAAGCAATTTGTTAGCAATGGTGGAGACATTATATCTATTTCTTTCTAGCTGCAGCCTCAGTCTTGTCACGATTCGCCTTTTCTGCGGCCTTTTTGAGCTTTTCATCCGCAATCTTGGCAAGTCGCTCCTTCTCCTTTGCGAAGAAGGTCTCCAGCGCACCGCGCTCGGCGGGCTCCAGGCTGGTGAGGCCGGGTCCCAGGATGTTCATCAGGTCGCTGTAGGAGGAGGCGCCCATCCCGGAGGCATACTTGGGGTGGTCGAGGTTGAACGCGCGGATGCCGGAGACGAGGTTCGGGATCAGGTCTTCTTCGCCGAGCGCTGCCGCAAAGATGGTGCATAGAGACGAGCCGCGGGGATTGGTACCGGCAGGTGCTCGGCCGGTCATGGCATGCACGCTGCCCGCCTCGTGGTCGACCGACGAGACCGTCATTCCCCGAATGACCGCCATCTGGGACGCAAGTTCCCGCATCTCGTCGCCCACAAAGTGGCCCAGGAACAGCCCCTCGACATCGGTCTCACGGTAGGCCTGGTCGGGGGTGAGGCCGAGCTGCCGGTGGCCGATCTCCACGCCCATGCTCTGCACGGTCGCAGTCGAGTCGTCGTAGACGGACGGATCTTTCGGATCGATGCAGTGGATCGCGTCCCAGCCGCCCAAGAAGTAGGCGAAGACGAAGCGACGGTGTGGATCGGTGGGCTCGGAGCTGCTGGCCTTGGCCGCACGGAGCAGGCTGGTGAGGGTGGCCGCGCCGGCCACACCAATGCTGGCCTCGAGGACTTGACGTCGGGTGGGATGCATGCGGCGCCTCAGTAGGTGAAGAAGTGGGGGTGGGTGAAGAAGCCCACACACACGGTGGTCCAGGCGGCGATGGGGTCGTCGGAGCGGCGGAGTACGGTGTCGAAGACCTCGCGGTAGCCGTCGATGATCGGGTCATCCTCTGCGCTCTCACGCCCATGGATGAGGATGCGCAGCGCCAGGAGGTTGGCGGTGACGCTCGCGGGATCGGTGGCATCGGGCTCGGCGGCCGAGAAGAAGCGCGCGTCTTCCAGCTCCGCGTCGCTGGCCACCCACTGGTCGCAGGTGTGGTTGGCTGCATCGTCGAGGAACTTCTGGAACATGATGTTCGGGTCGAGGTTGTCCTCAAGGATCGTCTGATAGTCTGCCACGCCCAGGGTGGCGGCGTACGACGCCCAGTAGGTCGAGCTTCCGTTTGCCCACACGATGCCCCCGCTCAGCTCGGTCAGCGCCGCGCTGGCCTGGGCCACGCTCATGCGCTTGATGGCCCGATGAGTGGCCTCGGGTGCAGGCCGTGCATCGGCGTCTCCCAGAGACTCACTGTCGACCGACGGGTCGTCGAGTGGATCAGGCGGGAGTGGGTCGGCAGGACCCGGATCCACCGGAGGGACCGGATCGGGCTCGGTGGCCGGCTCGGGTGGCGTGTTGGAGGTCTTTTCGGGCTCGGTGGTGCAGGCCACTGCGAGCAGGAGGGGTAGGACACGCTTCATCGGGCTCTCCCGTAGGCGGGGCTCGTCACGATGGTGCGAACCAGCTCCTGGTAGCGGAGGCCCGAGGCGGTGAAGTCGTCGGCCCAGCCATCGATCAGCTCGGGACTGATCTCATGCTCGGGCTTGCCGAGCAGCCAGATGGCCGCCTTCTCTGCCGCACAGCGCGCGAGGCGGCCGTCGTCGGCGATGGTCTCGGCCCACAGTGCTGGCCCCATTGTGGGATGCTCCTGCATGTCGCCGAAGAGGAACACATAGGGTTGGAAGTATCCCACGTAGGGTTCTTCGTGCGGATGCTCCGGACTGATCATGTAGTCGCTGCACCCCGGTGTGGTCCCGCAGTAGGGCGCACAGGCCGCGCACTCCTCCGAGTACGTGGGGTAGTCGACCTCGTTGGCGTAGGTCGTGCCGGACTCCTTCCAGCGCCCCCAGTAGGCCGCCCACGGCTCGAGCACGGTGTGGCAGTCCATGCAGACCGGCTTCTGGCTGAGGTCGGGGGTGGGGTTTTCCTCGGCGATCTCCATGATGCCGCCCTCGGGGGGCAGGAACTCGCCGCACAGGAACTCGGTGAAGAAGCGATTGGCCCGGCCCCGGTTGGTGGTGAACCGAAGCAGCCAGCCAGGCTCGGTGAGGGCCCCGGCATAGTGGGTATCGGCAGGCAGCTCCACCCAGGTGTCCAGGTCGTCGCGGTCGAGGTCGGGGAGGTCTTCGACCGGTACGGGCCGCTCGAACACATTGGAGAAGCCCACCCGGTTCTTGTAGTAGTCCACCAGTGCGCCGTTCACGTAGATGGATGGCTCGGTGAAGAGGGTGGTGTATTCGCGGTCTTCGTGGATGACGTCCCACACGCGCCGCGAGATGGCCTCCGACATGGCGCGGTTGAAGTCCTCGTGGCCGGACCGCCACTCGAAGTTGCACCACTCGAGGTTGGGGCCGCAGCCACACTCGGTGTCGTTGTCGCCTTCCAGCGTGCGGCAGTCGTTGCCCGAGGAGCTGATCTCGGTGAGCTGGGCGTCGCGGGCGCAGACCCGCAAGGTGCGGGTTGGGTCCCACCAGGGCACCACATCGACCGCACCTTCGTCGATGGAGCCGTCGCTCCGGGTGATCCAGGACTGGGGCTGGTTCAGCGCGTTGACGTCGGCGTCGTAGTTGGTGCAGGCGCCCCCATCGCGGAGCTGGTGCTGGCGGTAGTAGGTGTAGTAGACGTTCGCGCCATAGCTGTAGTAGGCCCGCAGGTAGCGCAGGCGCTCTCCATACAGGTCGATGCTGTTGATGAACAGGGTCTGGTGGTGGCGCATCACCTGGTCGGCAAAGTCCTCGGAGGCCAGCCACGATGCGAGGGTGGCGTCGTCCAGCTCGCCGGCCGCGAGAATGGCCGCGACCTCATCGGGCGAGAGCACCTGGCCGCGCAGGTCGAGGCTCACTGCACGGGCGTGCTCCAGGGGGCTGCGCTCGGGTGCGAAGTAGGGTTTCAGGCCGCTCGCATGCGACGTGGGCATTGTGCTGAGGGCGAGTGCGAAGAGGACGGGGCTCATTGGAAGCCTCCGGCTTGCCAGCCGCGGACGAGGTCGAGCTCGTCGTCGCTTAGGTAGGGACCACCGAGCGGCATGTCTTGCGACACCACCTCGGTGAGGATGCGGTCGATGTTGAGGCGCCACAGGTCGGCGGTGTGCAGGGGGATGGCCGCGGCATCGCCGTGACACCGACTGCAGTGCTCCTGCATGATGGGGTCGATGTCGTCGTCCCAGGTGGCGTCGGGCAGCTCGCCGGTGGTGAAGGGCAGATCGGTGATGGTGGTGCCCTCGGGTCCGTCTACGGCCATTCGCAGCAGGTGGTTCCCCGGTGCGAGGCTGATCGGGTCGAGCTCGGCGGTGCCCATGGCGGAGTCAACGGCGAGGGCTTCGGTGCCCACCCAGACCTCCAGCGAAGAGACGCTGTCAGCGCCGGTGGGGGCGAAGCCGAGGGTGACCGCTTCATCGAGCTGGGCGTGGGCCAGGATGCCCGACACCCCGACGGAGCGACGCACCGCGACACGCTGCAGGCCGTCTGTAGTCAACAGCAACAGGCGTCCGAGCGGGTCGACGCCCACCCAGTCTCCACTGGGCACCTCGACAGTGTGGAACTGCCCGTCGCGGTGGTGCAGAGTGGCCGACTCGGTGCGCAGCCAGATGTCGGGCGCAGAAGGGTTCCCGTATACGGCTTCGACGACCTCGTCGGCTTCGAGCGCGCCCCAGTCGCCGTTGGGGGCTCGGCGTGTCAAGTGGCTTGAGCCGTCGGCCAGCCAGAGGAAGCCGTCGCTGTCGAAGGTCATGGAGGTGGCGATGAGCTCGGGCCGATGGTCCAGCAGCGACACGGTGCCCCCAAAGCCGTCCAGGACCATCAGGAAGGGTGCCATCACGGCGCACTGGGCATCGTTGGAGGGGACCATCATGCGCACATCGGCTCGGTCGTCGATCGAGACTGCCGACAGGCTCCCTTCGGTGTGGTGGAAGAGCTGTCCGCCGCCCATGAGCCAAAGATGGCTGTCGTGACCCACCACGGACTCGGCGGGTAGAGGCATGAGCGCTTGCAGAGGCGACTCGCGCAGCCAGGTGCCGTCCCAGACCATCAAGGTGTCGTCGAGGAGCACCAGGTGATGGTGAGCGTCGAGCGCCACGCCATCGGAGAAATTGGTGGACTCCAGAAATACCGACGAGGTCTTCGTCTCGTCGTGGATGTAGACACCCTCAGCACCGGTCGTGAGCATATGGACGCTGCTCAGGGAGTGTGCACTCGTGGCATCCGTCACTAGGGTGTCCACGAAGAGATCCATGGCGCCTGCGACATGGAGCGTGCCGGTCACGGGGACTGGAGGTGTGTCCGGCGGGGCTGCCGAGTCGTCCAACGGGGCGACGCCGGAATCCGGGGCTTGAGGGGAAGGGCTCGGCTTCGTTGTGCTGGGGGCTGCGCAGTGAAACAACAGTGCCAGTGGTCCCAAGAATAGAATTCGATCCAAAGACGTCCCGCCCTGTCATCTGAGGTGCTGCTGTCGATCCGAAGCGGGCAGTATACATCGCGCGGCTGCTCGCAGATGCGAAACGTGTGGGTTTCCGGTTGGCGATGGCCGTATGGTTGGTCGCTGACAGGTGCGCGGAGGAGTTCAGGATGCTCGTAGATTTGAGGTTTCTCTGGAAATGGTAAGCTTGTCGATGCCTCGGCAAGAAGTCGTAGAATCCCGGTCCGGAATGAAACGGGTACGAGATGCGGCGCGCGCAAGAGACGAGGCAACCACGTGCACGTCTTCCGATGTTGCGGTGTCTCAAGATCAGCATCCAGGGTCGGGACGGTGACCGACCGAGACAATGTTGTCGGTAGGCTCGCAGTCGCGTGTGCAGGTACAGCGGACCTGCAACACCCTGCAGCTTTTGGGGGGAGCACATTGGTGGAGCCATGACGGCACACATCCCATCTGGAGCTCCGATGCGAAACCTTCCCCCTCGTTCTTTCTTGGCACTCTTCTCCATGCTCTCGCTCTCGGGAGCGTACACATCGACGGCCCACGCAACGGACTGGGACTACTGCCCAGGAGACTGTCCTGCGCCGGAAGTCACTGCTGAAGTGACGCAGGACAAGACCGGAGCCTGCTCCATCGAGCTCACGATGACCACTCCGGCCGCCATGATGTTCGACATGGTGGATGGCTACCACGAGATTGCGTTTACGGAATACGAGAGCCTTCCGGACATCTATGACATCGAGGGTATCGAACTCTCGCAGATTCTCTTCGACTACGACGCAGAAGAGCTCCTGGTCCCGGCCAATGTCTACGACGTCATTGACCCGGACGAAGACGGCTTCAGCCCGGACTACGCAGACTTTGGCTCCATCGTGGTGCAGACCACCACCTTGTCGGCGCAGCCTGGTGAGGCCGGCTCGGCCTATGCGCTTGGCTTCCTCTGGGCGGATGTATTGGCCTTCTCCGGATATTTCACCGATGGTGGCGGCTCGGGGCCCGCACCATCGCTTCCCACGGGGGACATCCTCGCCAGCGCAGACTGGTTGTGCCCGCTTCCGGCTTGGGATGGGGGGCACGAGCTCACGGTCGAGGTCACGCCAAACAGCGCCGATGGTACCTGCACCGTAGAGACATCATTGGTGGTGTTGGAGGTGAATGACTCCAATGCAGATGCCGATGAGTTCGACTTCATGGTGGACAGCGATGATGGATTGTCTTTCTTCGATGCGGAAGGTGCATACCTCGATGTAGCCGGTGGAATCTACACCTTCGAGGAGTCCATTGTGGTGGAGGACGGCGACTCAGGAACGGTCACCGCCATCTTTGGTGACCTCGACGCCACCAGTCCTGTCTCCCAGGTTCTCGACTCGGAGTCGTGGTCCTGTGACGCGTGCCCGACGCTCAGCGGTGACCTCGATCTCGATGGTGTCGTGGGGGTGAGCGACCTCTTGGTTGTGCTGACCGCGTTTGGCACCGACGATGAAACTGCAGACATCGATGGCAACGGGACTGTGGGCTCGAGTGACCTCCTGATCATTCTCGGTGAGTTCGGTGGTATTTCCTGCTGAGCGCCGTGGGTGCGGTGCGGGGCCCTCACTCCAGAGCGAAAGCGATGGAGAGACCATCCTGCAGACCGGAGATTTGTCGCATGATTGCATCGCACGGATCTGGTCTGCCCGTACCGCCCGTCACCGCGGTAGGGACTCGGACCCTACAAAGGAGTCCTCGTGCCCATTTGGAATCGCTCTCTCGGAATCATCGGCGTTGCTCTGGCTTCGCTGTCAGCGCCTGATGCCATCGCCGCCGAGGATGGCGAAGAGCTCACGCGGAAGCCCCTGGTCTGGCTGCAGACCATGGCAACGGTGGCACCGACCTACACAAGCAGCCTGAATTCGCAGCCGGCATCGATGGTCATCGCCGGTGATCTCGGTGTTCGGATCGGCGGTGGCTTTGCCGACTGGCGGGGGGAGGCACAGGTCTTTCCAGGGTTTTCGAATCGTGTGGACCAGATCGATTTCGGCCACGTCTTCTCGGGGTGGGTGCGTCGCGAGACGCCCCGCCCTTCCTTTGGCGAAGCCTCTGTGCTCTCCTTTGGCGCCAGCTACACGATGCTCGACCAGAGCCCCGGAGGACGGGTGATCGCATCCAGCATCGATGTGGGCCGGCGCCTCAGCCTGGATGGTGCCGACCTCGTGCAGGTGGGGCAGGAGCCAGGGGTTCCGTTGGCCCAGTGGATCATCTGCTGGGCGGAACAGGTCCACTTGTTCAACGATGTCTTCGCTGGACCGGCGGTCCGCATCGGCATCGGCAACTCGGCCACGGCGTCGGATGTTGGTGCGGGTCTCGAGATTTCGTCGATCTTCTGAGTCGCGGTCCCCTGCAGCGTGCATGGTGGGTTCACCATGCACGTCGACGGGAACGGCAGCAGCCTGGCCCACGAGGGTGCTCAGGCTGTTGTGTGAAGCGGGTTCGCCAAGCGAGGGCTCGGACTGTTGGGGGTGGTGGGCACAGCCTGGAGCCGAAGCGAACCCGGAGCGTCTACCGACAGCCGACGCCAGCGGTACAGTCGAAAGACACCACGCCATCGAGCACGGCGAGCTCCGGTACATCCCACATGTACACATCGGTGGGCAGGTTGTCGTTGGGCGTGTCGGTGCGGCCCCAATTCGTGTTCACCGATACGAGTCGCCCGGAGTAGACGTATGCGCCACCGGCTCTCTGTGCAGCGCTGGTGTTTCCCACAATGGTGGAGTCTTCGATGTGGAGGCTGGCCTGCTCGCAGCCGATGCCCATGAAGAGCACACCGCCCGCACCGTAGGCCGCGTTGGTGGTGGATCGGTTCCGCACGAGCAAGCTGTCATGCAGGCTCATCGTGGGCGCGGCATCGGAGATGCATTGGATGTCGAGGAGGTTCCCGGCGGCGCTGGTCTCGTTTTCGACCACCGTGAGATCTTGCAGGTGGAGGTTCGACGGGTGCATTCCATCGCTCGTGTCGGGAGAAAAGAAGATTCCTTCATGGGTGAGACCCTCCAGATGGAGGCCATCGAGCTCCGCATCGAGTCCGTTGCCCCACAGCCACATTCCCTGTCCGCCATCGAGGATGGATCCACCAACCACCTGGAGGGAGAGGGGCTGGGATGGAGACGAACGCACGATCGAAGCGCCACATCCAATCCAGTCCACGTGTGTGAGGGTGACTGTGCCGCGGTCGAGCTGGATTCCGTCTCCGCCTTCCGGATTGTAGGTGCCCTCATTCCAGGGCGCGCACTCCACGGTCATGGTGCCAAAGGCCAGCTCGTCGATGCCCGCGCTGCCGGGGCTGGTGGAGAGCGCCGAGAAGACGGGGGTGGCAGTGGCCACGAGCGTGACTCCACCTTCTGTGGGATCTCCCACGATGGTGATTCCGTTGTGAATCTCGATGGTTTGAGAGACATCGTAGACGCCGGCACACACAAACAGCCGCGGCGCACCCGCTGCGATTGCGGCGGCGACCCCGTCGCGGAGCGAGTCGTGCAGCGAGTCCTCACATCCGACTGTGCTCGGATCGCCTTGGGATTCGTTGGCTTCCGGTCGGTCCGGGGTGTCGTGTGGGGTGGTGGGGAGGTCGCCCGTGTCGCTTTCTGCGAGGGGCGACGTCTCTTGCGTGGGACGGGTGGTGATCGCGTGGTCGGTGCCGCAGCCCAGGGACCCGCCCATGAGGCTCACCAGGGGCAGCGAGAAGCCGGAGAAAATGAACGAACGGGGACTCGAAGACATGGCGCACTCCTCATGCACGACCGCCAGCAGGACAGTCGTGGACGAGGAGTGCAGATCAGGTGCCAGCCGAACATGCGATGAATCGGCAAGGGGGGGGGGCTCGGCGTTCGCCATCGCAGGCACCGTCCGGAAGCGTCTGGGAATTCGCCCCTGTGTTCGTCCATCGAGGACCGAGCCCCCATCCGATGCCGGTCGGTCCAGGATAAGCGCTGTGGATGGGCTACCGAACACGCACGAGACCTGGCCGCCTCGCGTTGCTCGATCAGGCGATGCAAGCACTGGAAGCGCCGCTGCTGCAGCGTCGGGATGGCCTGTGGGCCTCGGCGCCGGTCGTGGATGTGGGGGTGGGGGCGCGACCGTGGACCACAGTTGAGCTCGCCGCGTGCGTGGCCCCGCTGCCGGTCATTGGGGTGGACCACTCTGCCGATGTCCTTCGACATGCACGCGCGTTCGAGACGCCGAGCCTCTCGTTCGTGTCTGGGAGCTTTTCGCTGCCCGTGCAACATGCGCGGCTGGTTCGCGTGATGAACGTGCTGCGGGATGGTCCGCCCGAGGCGGTGGAGGGGCTGCATGCCCAGCTTGGGAGGTCACTGCTGGTCGGCGGTCTGCTGATCGAGGGCAGCTGTGCACCCGATGGTGCCGCGGGCACGGCACACTGGCTTCGAAAGACCCCCACGGGATTGGTTCGGGAAGGCTTGCTGCTCTGGCTGGGGGGTGCCCGTGGCCTGCATCCGATGGCGCTCCGAGAGCGACTGCCTCGGGACTTGCTGGCTGACCCAGGGCATCCGATCTACGCGTTGCTCGACCGCTGGGCGGAGGCGGTCGAGCGCTTGCCGGCCGGCTCCGACCGCCTGGCCACCGCAGCCGCATTCATCGACCGCCTCACCCCGGTCCCGATTCCAGACGGGGAAGCGTACAAGCTGGCTTGGCATGGGCCGTGAGCGAGAACCGACCGCTAACGACCGCGGTCCATCGCTTCCGCAGACCCTGCCCTTGAGCCTGGCCCGTCTACAGGCTGAGCGACTCGAACAGGAAGATGCGGCCCTGCGTCGAGGCCGTGCTAGACAGTCCGGCTGCCCCCACCCACAGCTCGACGCGGCCGTCACCGTCCATGTCGGGGGTCGTGGCGAGACCGGCCGAAAGATAGGTGGTGGTGGTGCTGCCGTGGATGCGAATGAAGGCATCATCGGTGGTGTAGGTACCGGAGAGTGGTCCGGTGAACACGTATACGGTGCCTCCGTAGAAGGCGGAAGAGGTCCCGATGTAGCTGCCGGCGATGATGTCGTCGGTGCCGTCGAGGTCGTAGTCTCCGATGCCAGCCAGGCAACGACCGAAGTATTCGCCCGCCGAGCCGGTGATGATGGCCGATGCGTCGTTGGTGCTGGTCATGGTGGTCATCGCGGCGCCGGAGAAGAGGTAGAGAACGCCGGAATTGCTGCCACCGCGGCTGGAATAGACCGCGCCGGTGCCGATGTCGTCATAGCCGTCACCGTCTACATCACCGACCGCTTTGACCAGCTCACCGTGGCTGTTTTCGGTCGGGGCGATGCTGATGTCTGCGTCGCTGGTGGTGTAGTCGCCCGAGAGGGGCCCGTAGTGCACAAACAGGGAGCCCGAGTCGAAGGCGTTGAAGGACGACGTGGAGATGAGGTCGGGGGTGCCGTCACCGTTGATGTCGGCCGACGCGAGGTCGGCGCCGTAGCCCTGGAAGCGAGACGTGCCGAACACCGTGGCATCGGCGTCGTCCAGGTCGATGGTACCGGTGGGCGTGTTTGAGAAGATGTAGGTAGCCCCGGCCTTGTCGCTGATGGAGTCGTCGTAGGGGGAGCCCACCACCCAGTCGACGGCGCCATCGCCGGTGATGTCGGAAATGAGGTCGACGGTTGCGCCCAGGTAGCTGTCGCCGTCGCGTCCCTTCACGATGGCATCGGCCGCGGTGGAGAGGTCGGTGGTGCCGCTGAAGGGGCCATATTGGATGAAGGCGCCGCCCTGGCCGGAATAGGTGGTGCGGCCACCCGCGGAGATGTCGTCGTAGCCATCGCCATCCACGTCGCCCGAGGCCAGGGCGGTGTAGCTGATCGTGGAGAACTCCACGCCGGTCAGAGTCGCGTCTGCTGCGTCGATGGTCTCGTTGACGGTGTGGGGCCCATGGTGCATGTAGACCGTGCTGAGCTGGGAGCCTACAGCCACGTCTGCGGAACCGTCGCCGTTGTAGTCGCCCACCACGATATCGTTGCCAACGCCGCCGTATGCGGTCACCCCAGTGATGTGGGTGGTTGCGGCGGTCTGGTCGAAGGTGCCGCCGTTCGGGTTGTCGAGGGTGGTCGGGTCGCAGTCGTTGTCGAGCCGGTCTCCCTCGACCTCGACCTCTCCCGGATTGGCATCGGCGGAGCTGTCGTCGCAGTCCCAGGAGCCGAGGATGCCGTTCTTGCCGTAGCCGTCGAGGTCAGCGTCGAGGTCGTACCAGAAGGTGACGTCCTCGAGTACGGGCGAGGTGTCCGCCTGGGCGGTCAGCACGACCCGGTAGCGCACGAAGCGGCCGGAGCAGATCGGATCGAAGTCGGTGCCAGCGGGGTCATCGCCCAGACCGGAGCTGATCGGGCCGAGGTCCTCGCTCCAGGTACGGCCGTCGTCCGAGCAGGCGACGTAGAGGGAGAGCTCGCTCTCGTCGACCAGGTCCTCGGTCCAGGAGATCTGGTGCCACAGGGCGTTGTCGCCGGCGTCCACAGCGCCGTCCGCGACCCAGCTGCCGCGCCAGTCGAAGGTGGCGTCCAGGCCGACCGGATCGGTGGCGATGGACAGGGCGAGGGGGCCGGACAGGGTGGCGGCGCCAGCGGTCGGGTAGTCCACCTGCACCGAGGCCACGGCGCGGCCCGGCTCGGGGTTGGCGATCCAGATGACGTCGACGCCTGCGCCACAGCCGGACTCGGCGAGCAGGGTGGAGTCGCCGGTCGCCTGCCAGCTGCCGTCCGCGGCGGATCGGTCGCGGGTCGCGCCGACGATGG
This sequence comes from uncultured Pseudomonadota bacterium, assembly GCA_913044235.1. Classification (GTDB taxonomy): domain Bacteria; phylum Myxococcota_A; class UBA796; order UBA796; family UBA2385; genus CAJWOS01. Next base: position 1,587 of record CAJWOS010000168.1, on the reverse strand, counting down.
ACGCCTCGAGGATGTCCACCGAGACGGTGTCGCTGCTGCCGTCGACGTACAGGAAGGTGAGGGCCAGGGGCGCGGTGCCGCCGTCGGCGCCGCGGGTGAGCAACCAGGTGCCCTCGGCGTAGTCGACGCTCTCGGGCAGATCCATGATCGCGCCGGAAGCGAGCGTGCTGGCGTGGCCGTCCACGGTGCTCGGACCGACGCGGAACATCACGCTGTCGGCATCGAACGGCGCGCCGCTGGCGAGGTCGGGATTCGCGCTCACGGAGAGACAGCGATCGGCGCTCGCAAAGTCGGTGTCATCGTCCTTGGAGAGCTGGATCTCCCACAGGCCCGGAGCCCAGGGCGTGCGGTACCAGGATCCGCTGGCGTCGAGAACATCGACGCGCTCCAGGCGCAGTCCACCGTCGGAGATGGCGTTGGTGGCGCGGGCGGCCTTGCCTGGCACGAGGGTGATGGACGGGCTCTCCGCTCCCGGTGCGCCTGCGGACGGGCCGCGGTCGGCGGGCCGGTCCGACGCGCTCGCCACGGTCGCGGCGAGGGCGAGAAGCACGGATGGAGCGAGAATAGCGGGGGTACGGCGCATGTGGGGCCTTCCGTCAGGGTGCATACCGATCGGCACTGTAGCACCGCTACAACGACGCTCGCCGCCTCCCGTGGACTTGCGTCGATCCGTCGCACCCGCGACGGCGCTGCGGGTCTATGGTCGTCGCGGGTGGAGGTCGGCCGGAGGATCGGGTACGACCGGGCGTCGGAGGGGCGTTGCTGCTGGACACCAGAGCGTACGTGGAGACGCCGGAGCGCGTGCGCTTCCGTCACCAGCTGGCGGGCCCCGGCCGGCGCGCGGTCGCCTGGCTCATCGACACCGTCATCCGCATCGGGATCTTCCTGCTGGGCGTCGCTGCGCTCATCCCGTTCGTCACGCTCTCGGAGGCATTCTCGGGGGCGGGGATCGGCCTCGCCTTCCTCGTGCTCTTCCTGGTCGAGTGGTTCTACGGGGTCATCTTCGAGATCGCGATGAACGGGCGTACGCCGGGCAAGCTGGCGCTGTCCCTGCGGGTCGTGCGCGCGGACGGCAGCCCGGCACGGATCCCGGACCTCGTGCTCCGCAACTTCCTCCGGGCGGTCGACTACTTCCCGATCTGGGCGCCGGGGACGGAGTCGTTCGCCATCCCCACCTTCGGCATCGCGATCCTGACCATGACCCTGGACCCCAAGCTGCGCCGGATCGGGGACCTCGTCGCCGGAACGGTGGTCGTGGTCGAGGAGCGGGAGCGCATCGGTGAGGACCTGGTGATCGAGCCCCCGGTCACCGAGGAGGAACGCCAGGAACTACCCGCCCAGGTGGTGCTGTCCCGGGAGGAGCTGCGGATCCTCGAGGACTTCGTGCGGCGGCGCCGGCGACTGTCTCCCGAGCGGGCGGAGGAGCTCGCCGAGCTGTGCGCGCCCGCCCTCGCCGAGCGCACGGGCATCCCGGCCATGGAGGTGGCTAACACAATGGGCCACGCGCACGCGGGCGGCGGGCGGCCAGAGAGGCAACGAAGGGGCGGCGGCGACGGTGTCGCTGAATGGGAACGCCGTGAATCCGCT
>CAJWOS010000167.1 GCA_913044235.1 uncultured Pseudomonadota bacterium | reverse complement strand
GCGCGGCGACGCCGAGCTGGAACTTGCGCAGCTCGGCGAGCTCAGCGCGCCGCCACACTGACACCGCAGCGTGAACGTCGCGTTCCATACCACACAGCTTGACGACGCGGATGTTCTGCAGCGCCTCGGTGAGGGTCTCGAGCCGCTTGTCGCGGTGCGCCAAGTCGTTGAGAGAGGCGCCGTTGCTGTAGCCAGGATCGACTTGAAGGGCAGCTTGGTCAATGCCTGCGTCTTCGAAAGAAGCGGACTGCGGACCTACGTCGCCTACAATCCACAGGCGATCGAACGAGCCACGGTGTTTTCAGACGGCACCCAGATCTGCGTGCCACCCGGCGAGACGGTGCGCCGAATCGTCGAGGATCCCTGTGGGCTTCCCGCGGACTTGAACTCGGATCGTCGTGTGAATGGCGCGGACCTCGCGATACTTCTCAATGAATGGGGACCCTGCGAGGTCTCCTGTGTCGCCGACCTGGATGGAGATGGCCTGATGGAGGTCATTACCGGTAGCCACATCCAGGAGTGGGACGGCACACTACGCTGCACGACCGACCTGCGTGACGGTTGGCCGGCCGTCGCCGACCTCGATGGCGATGGCGACGGCGAGATTGTGGTCAGTGGGAGCAGTGCCATCCATATCTTCGACCACAATTGCGGCCTCATCGATGCATGGGCCCTGGAGGATGACGGACGCGGTGGCCCCCCCACGATTGCCGACTACGACGGCGACGGCGTGCCGGAGATCGGCTTGCCCTCCAAGTTGTTCTATGCAACCTACGAGCTGGATGGAACGCTCAAGTGGACCACACCGGTCAACGACGACTCCTCGAATTGCACCGGCTCCTCGGTCTTTGACTTTGAAGAAGATGGGTACGCCGAGGTGGTCTACGCCGATGAGGTCGACCTGTGGATCATCAGCGGGTACAGCGGGCGGCCGTTGCTGCGGTATGCGGGGCACTCTTCGGGGACCGACAACGAGTATCCGCTCATCGTCGACGTGGATGGCGATGGCGAGACCGAGATCCTGCACGCGGGGAATTTTGGGCTCTATGTCCTCGGCTCCATCGACGGCTGGGCTCCGAGTCGCCCGGTCTGGAACCAGCACGCTTACTGGCTTACCAACATCAACGACGACCTGACCATCCCGAGCCCCACCCCGCAAAACTGGCCCGAGTACAACTCCTTCCGCTCTGGCGACCTGCGCGTCAATGCCGGGCAGGGCGCCCGCCTCGTCGATGCCAAGCCCTTCGTCCACGACATCTGCGAGATCGAGTGCGAAGACGGCACCGTCCAAGTGGCTCTGAGTCCCAACAATGAAGGCCTCGCGGATGCGGTCGATGGGGTGAACCTCGCCATCTACGCCGAGCAGACCGACGGCTCGCGGGTGCTGAAAGAGGCCCTCAGCGCCGAAGACCTGCACCGCGCCGGCTACGCCACCGAGGGCGTTGTGCTTGAGCTGGCCATGACCGACATTCCCACCGGCACCCTCATCCTCGTTGCCGACGACGACGGCACGGGCACCGGTGTGATCGAAGAGTGTGATGAGACCAACAACGAAGTCCGCCTGGAGGACCTGTGCGTCGAAGACTGACCCAACGTCTGCGTGCGTCACGGCTGCTGCCGACTCTGTCGGCCGCGGCCCTGCTGGCGTGCAACAACACCAAGCTCGACCAGGACGGCGACGGCTTCACCGAGCTCACGGGTGACTGCGACGATCTGAACGCCAACATCCATCCGGATGCCAGAGAGGTCTGCTACAACGGCATCGACGACAACTGCAACGGCATCGAAGACGAGGAAGACGCCACGAGCGGGCGGGTCTGGTATGCCGACCTGGATGGCGACAACTACGGCGATGAGGGCATTACCATCGAGGCCTGCGAGCAGCCTGAGAACTATGCCCCCAACAAATGGGACTGCAATGAGTCCGATGCCAGCATCAATCCCGATGCGGTCGAGGTCTGCGACTCCGTGGACAACGACTGCGATGGTCAGGTCGATGAGGCCAGCGCCGAGGATGCGCAAATCTGGTACCCGGACCGAGATGGAGATGGGTACGGCGACGATGCAAACGAGCGCCGGGCCTGCGAAGCACCGGCTGGCTACACCTCGGTCGGCGGGGACTGTGGGGATCTCGACCCGCTCCAGAGCCCGGATGCCATCGAGGACTGTCGCACCGAAGCTGACGACGACTGCGATGGCGAGGCCAACGAAGAAGATGCCTACGCATGTACCGACTACTACGCGGACCTCGACGGCGATGGCTTCGCCGGCACGGCAGCCTGCTTGTGTGGACCGACTGCGCTCTACGCGGCCACCGAGCCAACCGACTGCGACGATGCGCGCAGCGACGTGTACCCGGGTGCGCCCATCACCAGTCGGTTTGCGGTGGAGGACTGCGACGCCGCAGCTTCATTCGACCTCGACGACTTTGACCACTCCATCGAGCTGGACCACATCGCTTTTCCCTATGCAGTCAAGATCTTCGACGCCACGGGTGATGGCATCGATGACCTCCTGGTGGGGGCCCAGTTCTACGCTCCGGTTCTCCTGGAAGGACCGGTCACGGACCACACCGATGTCTCGAACACCATCGCAAGCTTGCCGCAGGATCCCGGCTCCGTGGGCAACTACTGGTTGACGCTGCTGCCCGACCAAGATGGCGACGGTCTTGAAGATGTCCTCCAGCACTACCAGGGTGACGAATCCGCCGCGAGCGGTCTGTATGTCTACAGCAGTGCGGACCGTGGTGCACTGTCGACCGACAACGCCCTCTGGACGCTCGAAGAGGCGTGGCCAGCCAACCTTGTCCGGCTGATGACCTCGGCGGACGGTGCGGGCGCGGAGCTCCTGGTCTCACAAGACACTGCCGCGATCGACATCTACACGCTCCAGTCTGATGGGAGCGCTCCCACCCTGTTGGGGACGGTCGACGATCCGATGGGCTTCGGCAACGCGCTCTATCCAACGTTGCGTGCTGACTTGGATGGAGACGGGGTGCCCGAGCTCGTGGCGAGCCAAGCCACCAGCTACGGCTGGGCGACCGATCTGCACGACACGCCCAGCAGCGACACCTTTGTTCCCGTCCACGCGATGGCCATCCTCGAGCAATACCCGGGGTCGGACGACCCGATGGACCTTGAGGTTCGCCACATCATCTACGGCTGGAGTCGCGTTGGGGCATCGGGCGGTGCGGTCGCACAAGACCTGGATGGAGACGGTCTGCTCGACCTGCTCGCGACGGAGGCATCGTACATGCTCGAGTCCAACAGCGGCGCGGTCATGGCGTTTTATGCAGACAGCATCGCCCGGCGAGATCGATTCTTCTCGTATGTATCCGACGCTGACGCCGTCTACAGCGGAGACGCGCAGCAAGACCTCAACTCGATCGTGGCTCAAGCCGACCTGGATGGCGACGGCGACGCCGCGATGCTCGTCTTGGGCCCCGGCACACTCAACGACCACATGTGGCTGATGGACCGCTTTCCAGCGGGCCACCACCGCATGGATGAAGTGGCCCGGCAGGTGCCGCGGGCGCAGGCCTACCGGCACCAGGGGGATGCAAACGCAGACGGTACCGATGACCTGGTCCTGCAGACTGGGAGGGGTACCGCGGTCGAGCCCTATGTCCTTCAGTTCTACTGGGGAGAGCGTCTATGAAAAGCCCACGCCTCGCGGGGATGGCCCTCGCCCTTGTCATCACAGGTTGTCGGAACGACGCGTCGTTCACCAAGCTCGCGGACCCGGAGCCACCAGCGGAAGACACCAGCGCCCCGCCCGTCGAGGTCGACGCAGATGTGAGCGATGAGCCTGCGCCGGAGTGCCCGGATCCGGGACTGGTCCCAGCCACGGTGGCCACGACCCGCGAAGACTGCCAGAACGAGCCCATTCAGACGACGTTTCGGCCAGAGGTCGAGTGGGCGCTGGGTCGCGAGACCCCCTTCCCCACCTTCCCGAGCCACTATCTCACCACCACCCATCCTTCGGTGGGGCACATCACCGACGACAACGGCGATGGCATCATCGGCGGTGAGGGAGACATCCCCGACATCGCCGCAAGCTTCTGGGACGGCGATGACTTCTGCCGGGGTACGTCCTGGACCTCTCACGTGCTGCGCCTGGTCTCCGGCGATGGAAGTGTGGAGCACTGGTCGGTCAGCGGCATCCCCGGGCTCCCCGGCTGGGAGGTCGGCACCTATGCCACCGCCATGGGAGACGTCGATGGGGATGGCCGAGCCGAGGTGGTCTTGATGGCGCTTCCAGTGCGCGCAGATCAGAATGAAGACACCCGGACCCTGCACCGGGTGGTCGCCTTCAACCACGATGGAAGCCTTGCTTGGGCATCGGAGCCCCGCGACGACGGCACCCAGTATGGTTGTGGTCGGGGAGAATGCCACGCGACCAGTGCACCGTTTCTCGTGGACCTCGACCAGGACGGAGTCGTGGAGGTTCTCGTGGGACCAGGGATCTACGACGGACGAGATGGGTCGGCGTGGGAGATGCCGGAAAACTGGGGAGTGTATGGAAACGACGCCCTCACGCCGCTGGTGGCCGACCTCGAGGCCGATGGCTCCCACGAGCTCATCACTCGATTGGGCATCTACGAGTCGGACCTGACCCCCCGCTGTGCCTTCGGGTGGAGTGGGGAGTATCCAGCGGTTGCGGACCTCGACGGAGATGGCATCGGCGAGGTGGTGCTGTCGGGAGCCCGACAGCTCGTCACCTTTGATTCGAGCTGCCGCTTCCAGAACGTGGCTTACTCGCCCGACGACGGGCACATGGGGCCGCCGACCATCGCGGACTACGACGGCGATGGTCAGCCCGAGATCGGGGTGGCCAGCTACGACTACTACTTTGTCTTCGAGACCGATCTGACCGAGCGCTGGCGACAGCCCGTGAGCGACCGCAGCTCCAACTTCACCGGGTCGAGCGTCTATGACTTCGAGGGCGATGGCTACGCCGAAGTGGTCTATGCGGGGGAGTACAACCTCTGGATCTACTCCGGCGTCGATGGCACAGTCCGGATGCAGGAGCGCACCCAGTACAGCTGCACGTCCATCGAGTACCCCCTGACGGTCGACGCAGACGGAGACGGTCAGGTCGAGATTGTGGTCGTGGATGGCAACGGGATCCGTGTGGTCGGAGACCGCGACAACGGCTGGGTTCCGGCGCGCCAGGTGTGGAACCAGCATGCCTACTCGATCTTCAACGTCAACGACGACCTGTCCATCCCCACCTACAACCAGCCCAACTGGCCCGACTACAACTCGTTCCGTTCGGCCGACCAGCGGCTCAACAATGGCGAAGGCGCCAAGCTCGTGGACGCCTTCGCCATGGAGGTCGACCGCTGCGAGATCGAGTGCGATGCAGGCATCATCCAGCTCACGGTGCGGTCGGCCAACCAGGGACTCGCCGATGCCGAGGAAGGTCTGGACCTCGCCATCTATGCGGAGCAGGTCGACGGCTCGAGCGTTCTCTTGGAGTCCATTCCGGCCGATGCCGCAGTCCGGTCTTCGTACACCACAGAAGGCTACACACTGCGGCTGGAGATGACCGACATCCCCACCGGCACCCTCATCCTCGTCGCCGACGACGACGGGACCGGGTCCGGTGTGATCGAAGAGTGCGACGAAGACAACAACGAGCTCCGCCTGGAGGGCCTGTGCGCCGACGAGTGAACCCATGCCCGCGCATCACGTGGCTGCTGCCGACCCTGTCGGCCGTGGCCCTGCTGGCGTGCGACAAGCCCAAGCTCGACCAGGACGGCGACGGCTTCACCGAGCTCACCGGTGACTGCGACGACCTGAACGCCAACATCCACCCAGATGCCAGAGAGGTCTGCTACAACGGCATCGACGACAACTGCAACGGCGTCGAAGATGAGGAAGACGCCACCAGCGGGCGCGTCTGGTACGTCGACCTCGACGGGGATGGGTACGGAAGCGACACGGTCACCATCGAGGCCTGTGTGCAGCCCGAGAACTACGCTGCGGAGCGCTGGGACTGCAACGAGAGCGACCCGACCATCTACCCAGGCAGTCCCGAGTTGTGCGACTACGTCGACAACGACTGCGACGGCGAGATTGACGAGTCCACCGCGGAAGATGCCCATACCTGGTACATCGACCTCGACGGCGACGGCTACGGCGCCGATGCCACCGAAGTGCGCAGCTGCACGCAGCCGATTGGCTACATCGCCGACGGGGGAGACTGCGACGATGCGAACCCCTTCGTGAGCCCCGGCGCGGAGGAGACCTGCGCGGAGCCGGGAGACGAAAACTGCAACGGCGACGCCAACGACGAGGGGGCCTTCGGCTGCACCGACTGGTACGCCGACGCCGACGGAGACGGCTACGCCGGAACCCCCGCCTGCCTGTGTGAAGCCACCGCTGCGCATCCCAGTGCGGAGGCTGAGGACTGCGATGACGCAGACCCGGATCGGTACCCCGGCGCCACCGAGACCGAAGACGACTGGATCGATGAAGACTGCTCGGGGGGGGCGGATGTCCGCCTGGCCAATGCAGACTGGACTCTGACCGGCTCGCTTCCAGCGGAAAACGAGGAGCTCACCCACCTGACCACGGGAGACCTCAACGGCGATGGCCTCGACGAGCTGCTCGTCTCCGCCACCCGCTGGCCCGAGCGCAGCGGCGTGGTCTACGCGATCGACGGCACCGCGGTCGGATCCGGTGGGTCCCTGACCTCCGACGCCATCGCCACCATCATCGACGACCAGGAGCGGGCCCCGCCCTTCGGCGCTACCAGCCTGCTCGCGCACGACCTCGACGGCGATGGCTATGACGACCTGATCGGCATCGCCGCCCACCCGACCAACAACGACTACCAGCGGGCCCACTACTTCCAGGGCCCTCTGACGGGCACCCTCACGCTCGAGGACGCCGACTTCTCGCGCAGCACGGGCAACTATGCCTCATCCGGCTGGTCGCCCTTGCTTCGACCGGGACCGACCACGGATGGTGTTGCGAGTGTGTTCCTGGCCGACCGATCCTCCTATGCACCGAGCGTGGGCAACTACGCTGGCAACGCCTTCCTCATCGTGGCCGACGAGGCCGAGGTCCTGGCCTACAGCGCCGCGGTGCCGTCCCCGGTGTCTGGGGCCCTTGCCAGCTCGCTCAGCCTCGCGGGCGACACGGACGGCGACGGTCTCGAAGACATCCTGATGATCGACCGGACGAGCACGACGAGCGTGCCCGGCGCCGAGCCGAGCACCCTCGGCGGATACTGGGCCCTGTTCACCGATGGCCTCGGCGCCCCCACCACCGAAGTGGTGGCCAACACCTTCTATCGCCACATCGGCATGCGCTTTGCGGGTACGGCAGACTTCAACGGCGATGGCTACGCCGATCTCGCAGTCTCTGCCTACGATAACGACAACGGCTTCCTCGACAGTGGCCGGGTCCATGTCGCCGCAGGCCCCCTGCCCGAGGGTGTCGTCGAGATCGAAGACTTGCCGCAGGCCTTCCTGTTCGGTGCCCACACGGGCGCGCGGGCCGAGTGCATCGAAGCCGTTGGAGACGTTGATGCCGACGGCACAGACGACCTCATCATCGGCGCCATCACTGCCGACGGCCTGTCGGGCGCCGTCCACCTGTTTACGGAGGTTCCCCTGAGTGGTGCGCACGTTGTGACCGATGCGTCGGTGACCTTCTACGGGCATGGCGCGCCAGCAGGCGACCCCATCGGTGCTTGTGAAGAGGCGCTGCACCGGCGCACCATCGGGCTCGGTGACCTCGACGGCGACGGCGGGGCCGAGCTGGCCATCGCGGGTGCCAGCCTCGACAGCGGCGACGGCCTCGCACCCGCAGCCGTCCACATCTTCGCGGGGGTGTCGCCATGAGCACCCGTGCTTGCCTCCTCGGTCTTCCGCTCCTCGCGGCCTGCGCACAGGACAGCAGCTTCACCAAGCTCGCCGATCCCGAGCCCCCCGCAGTCGACACGAGCGCACCGCCCATCGAGGTGGAGGAGGAGGTCATTCCCGAGGTCGACGAGGACTGTCCGGACTATTCCGTGGGAGGCATCGTCCTCAGCGTGGACGAGTCGTGTGAGAACGAGCCGTTCATCGGTCAGGAGTACACGCCCGTCGTCGAGTGGGAATGGCAGGAGTTTCCGACCTTCCCCGAGTCCCATGGCTCCTTCTACGCCCCCGTCGTGGCCCACATGACTGACGACAACAGGGATGGACTGGTCGGCGACGGAGACATCCCCGACGTCCTCATCGGGACCTATGACTTCGCCACGTACACCCTGTTCGTGCTGCGGCTCCTGTCCGGAGACGGCTCGATGGAGCACTGGTCGCGCGACCACTGGGATGTGGACGGCACCGCCTGGTTTCCCGACTCGTTGATGTCTCCGGCGGTCGCCGACGTCGACAGCGACGGCCACGCCGAGATCTTTCTGGTCGTCCATTCCGACCCGACCATTGTCCATGAGTGGACGACCTGTCGCCTCGCGCGGGTGTCGTCGGCTGGTGAGCTTGAGGCCCTGAGCGAGGAGCTGCCCATCTGCTTGCCCCATGCCCCTGTGCTCACCGACATGACGGGGGATGGCGACATCGAGGTGGTGGTCCACACCACCGTGTTCTCGGCCGACGACCTGGCCACAGAAGCGTCGCCGCTGACGGGCCGTGAGGGGGGGGACGCCCGCTCACCGACCTACTGGAACGGCCCCATTCCTGCAGTGGTCGACCTCGACGGTGACGGGACGCAAGAGATCGCGACCGGCTTGCACATCCAGGAGGCTGACGGCACGCCCCGCTGCTTCACCGATGCTCCCTACGACGGCTGGACCGCCGTGGCTGACCTCAACGGTGACGGCATCGGCGAGGTGGTCATCACTGGGAATGGGTCCATCACCATCGTGGACCACCAGTGCCGCTACGTGGCGTCCTGGCCGCTCGAAGACTCCGGTCGGGGCGGACCCGCGACCATCGCCGACTACGACGGAGACGGCATCCCGGAGATCGGCGTGGCTGGGGCCGACTACTATACGGTCTTCGAGACCGACGGCACCCGCCGCTGGCGCTTCGCAGTTGCAGACCAGTCGTCCAACTGCACCGGGTCGTCGGTCTTCGATCTCGAGGGCGACGGCTTCGCCGAGGTGGTCTACGCCGACGAACAGTCGCTGTGGATCTTCAGCGGCTACTTCGGCCATCCGGTGATGCGCTACAGCGGCCACTCTTCTGCCACCTCAAACGAGTACCCCATCATCGTGGACGTGGATGGCGACGGGTCGGCCGAGGTGGTCGCGACCCACGACCTGGGCGTGTATGCCCTGGGCACGGAGGAGGGCTGGGCACCCACTCGACAGCTGTGGAACCAGCACACCTACCACATCTCCAACGTCCACGACGACCTCACGATTCCCACGCCCACCCCGTCGAACTGGCCGGAGTACAACTCCTTCCGCAGTGCCGACATTCGCACCAACAATGGGCAGGGGGCACGCCTTCCAGACGCCGTTCCGGTCGCGCCGGACCTGTGTGAGATCGACTGCGACGAGGGCGCCGTCCGGGTGACCATCCAGCTCGGCAACATCGGTCTCGCCGATCTGGTCGAGGGCGGCTCGGTGGCCGTCTATGCCGAGCAGCTCGACGGCAGCCGCAGCCTCGTGCACGTGCTGGAGGTCGGCGAGGTGGTGCCCTCAGGCTTCTCGGTGCCCGGCGTGACCCTTGAGCTGGCCATGACCGACCTGCCCACCGGCACCCTCATCCTCGTCGCCGACGACGACGGCACGGGCACAGGCGCGATCGAAGAGTGCGACGAAGACAACAACGAGCTGCGCCTGGAGGGCCTGTGCGCCGACGACTGACCCCATCTTCACGCGTGGCGTGGCTGCTGCCGACCCTGTCGGCGGTGGCCCTGCTGGCGTGCAACCCACCCAAGCTCGACCAGGACGGCGACGGCTTCACCGAGCTCACCGGCGACTGCGACGACCTGGATGCCAATGTGCATCCCGAAGCCCAAGAGGTCTGCTACAACGGCATCGACGACAACTGCAACGGCGTCGAAGACGAGGAGGGCGCCACGAGCGGGCGCGTCTGGTACATCGACCTGGACGGTGACGGGTACGGAAAGGAGGAGGTCTCCCTCCTCGCCTGTGAACAGCCCGAGGGCTACGCCGCCGAGAAGTGGGACTGCCAGGAAGACAACGCCGCCATCCACCCCGGTGCGGCCGAAGTCTGCGACCGGGTCGACAACGACTGCGACACTCAGGTCGACGAAGACACCTCGACCGATGCGGTGACGTGGCACCCCGACGGCGATGGCGACGGCTATGGAGACGCCGAGCGGGTTCGAGTGTCCTGCGAGCCACCCGGCGAGGGCTGGATCAATGACGGCTCAGACTGCGCGGATGGCGACCCGCTCGTGTCGCCCGAGCAGACCGAGAGCTGCGTCACGCCTTACGACGATGACTGCGACGGCACCACCAACACCGAAGGAGCCTTCGCCTGCACCACCTTCTACGGCGACCTGGACGGAGATGGCTTTGCCGGAACGGCCGCTTGTCTGTGTGAAGCCGAGGCGCCCTACACCGAGCGTGAGGCCGCCGACTGCGACGACACCGACAGCAGCGTGTACCCCGGAGGGGGCTCAGTCGACACCGCGTGGTCTGATCGCGACTGTGATGGTCGGGTCGAGCGGTCCCTGGCAGAGGCCGACCACCGACTGGAGACCTCGGTGTACAAGGTCGACAACGTCCTTGCTCATCACCTCTACGGTGGCATCGACCACGCCGACCTGGATGCAGACGGACTGCAGGACATCGGGCTGGGTGTGGGGGACGGGAAGATCTATGTGGTGGGGGGCTCGGAGCTTTTGGAGCTGCACGCGCTGCAGACCCGCGCGACGGCAACCATCGCGGGCACCGGTGTCACCGTCACCACGGGCGAAGAAGTCGGGCGAGCGGTTGGCTGGTATCGACCTTTCATGGCCGACCTGAACCAGGACGGCTTTGCCGACCTGGTTGCGACGCAGATCGTGTATTCGGATGCCGGTGACTTCTACGAAGCACTGACCTTCCTCGGGCCGTTGTCGGGTGAGTACACCGTCGACGATGCGGATGCAGCCATGCAGGTTCCACTCGTCAACAGCGCGAGGGGTCTGGCACCCGGCCATGCGGGCGCACTGAGCGATGGTCGACCAATGCTCGGCTACATCGACCGCGATGCCAGCACCGAGTTCCTCTCGGGGGCCGGCTCCGTTCGATACTTTGCATGGGATGCAGAGGCGGCTGAGCTTGTGCTCGAAGGCATCGACTATGGCGGTGCCGGGCAAGGCTACGCCGAGAACCTTACAAGCGCCGGCGACCTGAACGGAGACGGGTCGATCGATCGGGTCCTGTCCGACGACTCGGAAAAGACTGCAGAGGTATACGGGGCGGTTTCCAGCCGACAGGGCTCCATCGACCTCTACACCGACGTTGGGACCTTCGCCGAAACCACGATTGTGTCCAACGCAGCCTATGCGTACATCGGCGGGGAGCTCGGAGGACCCGGCGATCTGAATGGGGACGGCCATCCAGACATCGTGGTCAGTGGAGAGGCCTCGTCGTTGGGGTTCCCGGATGCCGGTCGTGTTCATGTCCTCTGGGGACCCTTTCCTGAGGGTGTGTGGGACATCGTCGACCTGCCGCAGGCGATCTTTCATGGAAATGAAGACGGCGCGAAGCTCGACCGCGCCCGGGTGGCTCCCGATGTAGACGGAGATGGCCGTGACGACCTGCTCATGGGGGCACCGGGTGCGTCGAATCACCTCGACGCCTCGGGAGAGGTCTACCTCTGGCACGGCAGCGCCCTCGAGGGAACCTTCGAGGTCGGCACGCAGATGGTCACCCTGGCTGGAAACGGACCGACCAGCCGAATCTCGCCGGCAACGACGTTTCTGGGGCTGGGCGATGTGGATGGTGATGGACTCGGAGACTTTATGCTCGAGGCCACCCTCGATGAGACACTGGATCCAGAACAGACCGACAACCTGTTCTTTTTCTTTGGAGGTGTGCGATGAGCGCCCGTCTGCAGCACAGCGCAGTATCGTGGTCGGTCGTGGTGCTGACTGCCGCATGTACGCCGGACAGCGGCTTCACCAAGCTCGCCGACCCCGAGCCGCCCGTTGAAGACACCAGCGTCCCGCCGGTGGAGGTCGAGAGTGTGGTGGAGCCCGAGCCCGTCGCCGAGTGCCCGAGCCGGATTCATCCCGCACAGGTCACCACCGTCGACGAGGACTGCCTGACGGAGCCATCGGAGCGTCGCTACGAGCCGGTGGTGGAATGGACGATGGAGACCTTCGAGACCTTTCCGGAGCGAGGACCGGTCGGCTCGCGCCTTGCGGTCGGGCACCTGACCGACGACAACGGCGACGGAGCCGTGGGAACAGGGGATGTCCCAGACATCGTGGCGTTCACCCGAACGCCCAACGCCGACCGGTCGTTGATCTGCCATCCCGTCACGCGGCTGATCAGTGGCGATGGCACCATGGAGCACTGGGTGCGCGACTCGTGGGAAGTGGTCGGGCGTCCCTATGGTGCTGGCCTCGGCACCAGCCCTGCCCTCGGCGATGTGGACCTCGACGGAGAACCAGAGATCGTGCTGCACCTTGTCCCGCGCGATCAGCACAGTGAGGTGGACTTCGAAGATGGCGGAGACTGTATCCGTGGCAGCTACGCGCACTCGGGGGTGGAGGACTGTGCGCTCGGCGTTCTCAGTGCAGAAGGCGAGCTGGAGCAGGTCATCCATGGCATCACTTGCGATGCCCCCTCGCCGACGCTCGCCGACATTGACAGCGACGGCACGCCCGACATCCTCCACGACCTGCGCGTGTTCCAGGGCACCGACCTTGCAGAGCTCACCCTGCCGTTCGGGCGTGAAGACCGGGGGGCGGGTGGCGGATCTTACTGGGCGGGCGACATTCCGGTACCAGCCGACCTGGATGGAGATGG
>CAJWOS010000166.1 GCA_913044235.1 uncultured Pseudomonadota bacterium | reverse complement strand
CCCTGTGCCCAGGACGTTTGAGACATCCGCAAACCAAGCGAAGTTGAGCCCATTTCAGCACCCAACCTCAACTCCCGTCCGTCCAGCATCCGGCGTTCTTCCAGGGGCGACAAGGCCGCCAGACACCTCAGCTCTCGAGAGCCTCGATCGACCGCTCGATGGTCTCGAAAGAGACAGGCTTGCTGAGCATCGAGCGCTGTCCATCGCGGATGAAGTCAGCCCGATCTGCACTCAGGGTGCCGCCTGTCATGAGAATCACACGATCCTGCAAGCCCTTGTCGAAGCTGCCCAGCCACTCGTAGAACTCTCGGCCGTCCATCCGCGGCATCACCATGTCGCACAGGATGGCATGGGGCACGAACCCGCTCTCCAGGATCTCTTTTGCTTCGAGACCATCGGAGGCCGTGCGCACTTCGTACTGCGAGCTCAGTCGCCGAGCCAGTGCGTGAAGCAGGCGGGACTCGTCGTCGACAATCAGCATCCGACGGGTCTTTGCATCTGCGTTGTTCATGGGCTGCTGGGTGGTGACCTCTTCCTCGAGGGGGGTACCATCCACGATGGGCAGGTGAATCTCGAAGCAGGTTCCGAATCGGACCTCTCGCAGGGAGATGCTGCCGCCAGCACGATGCACCAGACTGCGCACGATGCTCAACCCCATTCCCGTGCCCTTCCCCGGCTCCTTGGTTGTGAAGTAGGGCTCGAAGATCCGACGCTGGCTCGCCTTGGGAATCCCAGGGCCATTGTCGTGCACAAACAACTGCACGAATCCTTCGTTCTGTGTGGCGCTGATCACGACCCGCCCGTCTTCCATACCTGCAGTGGCGATGGCATCACTGGCATTCACGAAGAGGTTGATGAAGACCTGCGATAACGGACCGACCGCGATGCCCACCTTGGGAAGCTGTTCGTTGATTCGAGCGTCGACGGACACAGTGTTGTTCTGCGAAAGGCTGGAGAGCTGCATCGCGAGGTCTACCGCCTCCCGCACCCGACCCGACCGGTTCGAAACCGTTCGCGCATTTGCATAAATCCGCAGCTGTCCCACAATCTCAGTGATTCTCCGTGTGCCGACCAACGCATCGTTGAGGCGCTCGGAGAGATCTTTCTCGATGGGAGGCGGCAGCCCGAGCCCATCAAGCTCCTCAGACAACAACTCGAGGTTGAGGCTCACGAAGGCAAGCGGGTTGTTGATCTCGTGGGCGACTCCGGCCGCCAGCTGACCCACACTCGCAAGCCTCTCGGCCGCTTCAGCTCTGTGCTCCGCCCGCAGCCGACGCGTGACGTCTCGGAACACCAAAGTGCGCGCCACTTCGTCGGCTTCCAGATCCGAACTGGAGACCTCCACGTAGCGCTCAGCATCCCCACGAACCCGGATGACCGAGGGCGTGGCGACATTGCCAGGCCGTCCATGGTCGGCGAGACGCTTCATCAGGTGGTCTTCGGCAAGGCCGAGGAGCGGTGCGCCTTCGGCCACAAGGTCGCCGAGTAGCCGCCGGGCCTGTTCGTTGGCCAACGTGATGATGCCGTCGCGAACCACAACGACCGCATCCGGCAGCGAGCGAAGCAGACCTTCCACTGTGGATAGACGCCGTCGCTGGCGTTTCGCGAGACTGACCTGCTCCGTGATGTCTTCGGTAACCCCAAAAAGCTCGAACACTTCTTCGGCGTCTCCCGACTGAGAAGCTGTCGCAGGAGACATCGCCATTCGCGCCCGATGGGTCTTGAAGTCGCCGTCTCTCATGGTGATCCACTCCACTGTTGCCACACTCGCAACCCCCAGCCGAAGCTGCTGAACTGCGATGCACGCCTTCTCTACATCATCCCGCGAGATACCCACCAAAACGGTTTCCAGCTCCTCGCGCCACGTCGATTCCGCTCCCAACTGGAGCCGGATTGGTTCAAGACCAAGGAGCTCGAGTTGGGATTGGCTATACCGATGTAGCGGCACGTTGGAAGACACCTGGAATCCGTTGACAAGGTGGGCGGACCTGCTCGAAGCAGTCCTATACACGGGTAAGTAGCGAACGATGTCTCGAAGGGGAGCATGTGTCGTTCTACTGGGCGCAACGGAATTCCGTCGCCTTTCCTAAACCCTCTTCAGGCAGATTGTCAGAGCGTTGATCACGCGTCAAGACTTCGAGACACACACTCCGCTCCCACCCGACATTGACGCTCTGAAGGTACTGATGCGGCAACAGGTCCGATCCAGAACCGGTCGATCAGAATGGTGATCGCGTCGCCTGTTCGGCTAAATCTCAAGATGTCGGGGATGTCATGGCACGTCCGGTCTGTCTGGAGTGGATGACAAATCGAGATGAACCCCATCCAGGCGCAATTCGTCGGCGCAGATCCTCCCTGATCAAACTCGAACAGGTCAGTGAGCACGGACAACCGGGGGATCATACCAGACCGCACCGACACCACTCGAGGCACCGTTCCGACTGCCGGCAGGTGCCTCTCCTGATGGGAAATAGACGACATCCCGACCGTCAGCTATGGCGGGAAAACGGGATCAAGGATCTTGGAAACGCCGAAATTGAGGCGGAAATTGTCTTCAGTTGTCGCAAGTCGGTGCTTCAAGGGGGGATTGACGACCGTCTTGGACTGGTTTTGCTAACTCTTTGGGGCGGCCGGGGTGGTTCGCATCAGCCGAAACAGCCCCACCGCTTCGCTCGACACCCCCCTGCCGTCGGGCCTCCTGGAGACCGCATGATCGACACCGTATTCGTCATTTTGCGCCAGCTCGCATCCGGCCTCACATCGTCGATGCACCGTGCACCGAGCCGGAGCCTGCCTCCTGTCGACACCCGGATGGCGAGTGACGGACGCCATGCAGATCCCACGCCGCACGCTGAGCCTCCACCCTTCGCTCGCTGGGTCTACGAGCTCGATGACGAGGTCACCGAATACATTTACGGGCAGCAGCGCACACAGGTTCTTCTCCAGTCGGAGAGGCGCACCGCAGCCGTCAAAGCACGGCAGAGCGCACGACGGCAACGGGAGACATTGCCTTTTGCTGCAACGGCCCCAGCACACTCCTGAAGCCCCACCACATCGGGTGAGGGCTCTCGGGTGGATAGAAAACACTCCTCTGCGCGTCACACTACCGCGGACCGGTGAAAGGGATAGCTCCTCGCCCTGGAGGAACGATGTTCGAGGTCTTCTTCGACGGCGACTGTCCCCTGTGCACCCGCGAGATCGACATGATTCGTGCCCTCGACCGTCGCGGCCGACTGCGGTTCACCGACATCGCTGCGCCTGGTTTCGATCCTACCCCCACCGGACTTACACACGATGAGCTCATGGCCTCGATCCGCGGACGCATGCCCTCGGGAGAAATGGTCGAGGGTGTGGAAGTGTTTCGACAGCTCTATGGCGCGGTCGGCCTGCGTCCCCTCATGCCCCTCACTCGCCTTCCTGGGGTCCGACATGCACTCGACGCGGCCTATGGCGTGTTCGCACGGAATCGCCTGCGCTTGACCGGCCGCTGCACCGACGAGACCTGTGCGTTGCCCGAGTCGGCCTGACCCGACTCACCGTGGCTGGCTGCCTGCGAAACCAGTGCTTGGCGCCCCGAATCATACAGAAATGCACACCACACCCCATTATAGACCGATACTTTGTGCATTTCAGCGTTGATGGTGTTCCGTATCCAGGCCAAGTTGGTGGCATCCACATGCACAGCAGCTCGGAGGCCACCATGCGCAGCGCTCTTCATTTCCTGGTTCTGTTTCTCGCCACACCCGCCTGCATGATTGGCGGACAGGAAGGGGAAGACGCGCAACCGAGGTCCGGGTCCACGGAGGGCGGCGACGTCACCGATCCGGGCGGGGGCGAAGGTGAGGGCGAAGGCGAGGGCGAAGGCGAAGGCGAAGGCGAAGGCGAAGGCGAGGGAGAGGGTCCAGGCGAGCCCGATGACGGTGAGCCCGACGGCACTGCTGAGTCTGACTCCGACAGCGAAGACTGCGATGACGCGTCACCGGTCTCTCTGTACATCTCGCCCGACGACTCCAACTCGATGGCATCGCCGGTCCTTGCGCGTGTGGCCGTTCTCGAAGGCCGCCACGACTTGGGCTCCGTCCCCCTGCGCACCTGGGAGTTCATGAACTACTACGAGTTCGACTACCCAGCAGCAGACCCCGGCACCATCCGGCTTCATGCCGCGATGGTTCCCCAGCCGGAGGTTGGTCCCGATGCCTACGCACTGCAGATTGGTGTGGCGGCCCCGGAAGTCACCTCCGAGAGTCGTGCCAACCTCAACCTCACCTGGGTCCTCGACACATCGTGCTCGATGGACGGGAGCCCCATGCAGGTTCAGAAAGAGGCTGGACTGGCCGCGGCCTCCCAGCTCAAGGCTGGCGACGTGGTCTCGATGGTCACCTGGTCCACCACCCGAGACGTCATCCTCGACGGCTATACGGTCACCCGCCCCAACGATCCGGTCTTGGTCTCGGCGTTCGAAGAGCTCGCCGCCGGGGGCGGAACCGACCTGAACGCAGGACTCACCTACGGCTACTACTACGCCGACATCAACCGCTCCGACGACATGGTGAACCGGGTGGTCCTCGTGAGTGATGGCGGTGCCAACGCAGGGGTGACCGAGGCTGAAATCATCGCCAACTACGCTGGAAACCGAGACGAAGATGGCATCTACATGGTGGGCCTTGGCGTGGGAACCGCCTCCACCTACGACCCCGAGCTCATGGACACCGTGACCGACATGGGGCGAGGAGCGTCGATCTACGCTGACAGCTCCGCCGAAGTGTGGAAGACCATGGGAAGCGACTTCATCAACACGATGGATGTGGCCGCCCGCGACGTACAGGTGCGCCTGGATCTGCCCCCCGGCTTCGAGATCGTGCGCTTCTCGGGAGAAGAATTCAGCGCCGACCCCACGGAGATCGAGCCGCAGCACCTTGCACCCAACGACAGCATGGTGTTCCTGCAGACCATCGAGACCTGCGCCCCCGAGCAGGTCTCCGACGACACCGAGGTGGGGATCATCGTGACCTGGAAGGATCCCGTCACGTTCGAAGCCAAAGAACTCACCCTACAGCTGCCCTTTGCGGAGCTGATGGGCGCCGACCAGACCCTCCTGTACAAGGGCCTCGCCATCTATGAGTACGCCGAGTCACTCAAGATCTGGCGAGATCGCGACGTGCCCACCACCGAGAGAGCCGCCGCCATCCTGAAGGCTGCAGACGCGGTCGACATTGCCCTGACCTACGACCCGGACGATATCGATCTCGCCGAGGTACAGGTGGTACTGGACAGCCTCGAGTAGTTGCCTGGGCGCAGGGCATGCCCAACGCCGGACGTGCCCGTCTCCCAACCCGAGGCTCAGTTCGGGCTCTTGCCCGGGGGCTTGTTGGACCACGCAAAGCCAGCCGTGGTTCGCATATCGCTCGGCATCACACCCACCGGATTCACCGCGTCGTGTAGTCCGTTGAAGGCCAGCCGGAAGGACCACTGCTTGGCAATCTTCACATCCGCCGACGCATCGAGGAACCACCGATAGTCGGCGGCCTTGGTGGGATTGACCAGCAGTCCGCCCACGTACCGTCCGCTGAGGCGAGTGCCCGGTAGCCGCATCCAGCCGTTCGACTGTAGTGTGACCCGAGGGACGAGACGGGTGGTGGTGCTGTCGACCCAGCTCGGAGAGAGGTCCGGCACCGCATAGGCGGTGCGCTCCACCTGGGCGCCCAGCGCAACGCGCAGCAGCTTTTCTTCCTGTCGTACAGGTGCCACACCAAGCGCGGCGCCCCCGTTGACTCGACCGGAGATGCCCCGCAGCTGAGAGCGCTCATAGCGAGCAGTCCCGAGCACAAAGGGCTTGTTGCCCAGGTACCAGAACGGGAGGGCTGTGATGGCCGCCGTGTCGCCGATGCGCAGCAGGGGCTCGTCGGGGATGGGCCGAAGCCACATGCGGAAGGCGGAGCCGATCACGTCATAGCCGGCCTTCTTGGTGGACTTCGACAGGTTCACCATCGCCTGCACCTGTGCCTGACCGAGGTTGCCGGTCACGTAGCTGCCGGTGGCCGAAGCCATCGCCCGAAAAGGTTCCTTTCGTTCTTGTGCTTGTGCCGTAGCGCCAAACATCAGCAACAGGACCGCGCAAGTCCGCAGAGAGAGTAGCTTCAAGACGCTTCCAGGGATGTAGCGGGGTGCCACCGTACACTACCAATCGCGTCGAGACCTGTCAGGCGACCCATACGGCAGTGGAGTCTGAGTATCTCAAGCCCGCACGGTGACCGTCGAACCATCGAGCGACTTGTGGAGCTGAACCTGGCAGGGGATGAAGGCCTTTACTTCCTTTACGTGGGAGATCACGCCGACTTGACGAGTGCTCCCAAGCTCATCGAGCGCTTCGAGCACGAGATCCCGAAAGTGGTCAGACAGCGTTCCGAACCCTTCATCGATGAACAAGGTATCGAGCTCGATGGCGCCAGAGTTCATCTGGATCACGTCGGCAAGCCCCAGTGCCAGTGAAACCGAGGTCAGGAACTTCTCCCCGCCCGACATGGTGTTCACCTCCCGCGGATGCCCAGTTTGGGCATCGAAGATGTCCAGGTCCAGACCGGCGGACTTCCGCTTGTCTTTCGGGTCGCCATCCCGTCTCAGCAGGCGGTAGCGCCCCTCGGACAGTACCCGCAAGCGGGTGTTTGCCTGCACGAGCACCTGATCGAGCCACCAAGACAGCACCCAGTCCGGGAACTTGACCTTTTTCCCGTTGTTACCGGACAGCACACGGTTCAGGTCGATAAATCCCGCACTGTTCGCCACCGCCTCCTGCAGAGCCTCCAGTGCTCCTGCATGCACCGCTCGCTCCTTGTCGAACCGAGCGATGGCCTCTTCGGCACGAGTGCGAAGCTCAGTGGCCTCGAGGGCTCCCTTCTCGGCGACTTCCAGAGCAGCAGAGAGCAACGGGAGATCCGGACTCTCCACACCATTCAGAGCCTCCGCGAGCTCCTCGAGCGCCCGCCGGACCGCAGCGATGTCTTCAGACCACCGCTGCACCTTATCGGCAAGGATGCGCTCCTGATCAGACGTTCGTCGCGCGTCTTTCAGCGCTTGCACATCGGCAAACTCGTGCTCACGCAGTGCCGCTGTCAGCGCCCGGTCGGCCACTTCGAGGGCTTGCTCGTTGCTTTGGAGTTTGTCGGCCTGCTCTGCGAGCTGGCTCTGCCGCGCCGAGAGCGTCCGAGACGCATCACTCTCCGCGCGACGCAACGCAGTACACCGCGCTTTGTCGGCGTGAACCTTCTCATCGAGCTCGGCCTGCTCCTGCCGCGCCTGCGCGATGGCAGCCCCGACGTCGACCACCGTGCCCACCGCTGCTTCCAGCTCGGTGACGCGGCCCGCCTTGCTCGCCTCGGTCTGGGCTGCAGCGCTGTGCTCACGCTCGAGACCCGACAAGCGAACCCGCGCAGCATCCAGCTGCTTCTGCACACGCCCGGCTTGAGACTGTTCTTCGCGCACAACCTGCCAGACCGTGTTGGCAGAGACCTCTCGGCTCCGGGCCTCTGCCAAGGCCGCACGCCACAGCACCGGCTCCGCATAGCCAGCATCGACCATGCGCACCTCTTCGGCACGGGCTTGCGCCATTCGTGCGTCGTGCTTCGTGGCGTGCGCCGTGAGCACCCGACCGTGCTGCACGAGAACCGCTTCCGACTGGCTGACCTCGCGCTCGGCTGACTCGACCAGAGCCTCCAGGACCTCGAGTGCACCATCGGCGCGAGCCGGACTCGGGTGCTCGGTGCCACCACAAACCGGACATGGCTCCCCGTCGACCAGATGCACCGCGAGCCGCGCTGCATCCGCAGATTTCCACCGCACACGCGCCGCATCGAGGCGACCGCGAGCCTCCACCAAGAGTACTTCCAAGCGGGCCTGCTCCGCACTGTCGGCGGCCTGTTCCGTCTGGCGGGCAGGCAGCACTTCTCGCGCAAAGTGCTCCACACCTTCCACCGCCTCCTGCAGCCGAAGCAAGCCCTGCACCGCTGCCACTGCCTCGTCTCGAACCTGGAGCGCCTCAGAGGCCCGCGTGTCGAGCCCTTCGAAGGCTGCCCATGATGCTTCCAAACGCTCCACTTCGGACCGCTGTGCGGCCGCTCCCTGCGCTGCATGGTCTCGCTTCTCGGCAGCCTCGTCGCGATGCCGATGGGCTGTGGACAGCTGCGTGAGTCGAGGCAGGCGCTCGTTGATTCGCGTGAGGACATTCTGCGCAGACTCAATGCCGGCCTCGATCGCTGGAAGCTGAGCCAGCGCCAGCGACGCTGCGGTGTGTGCGCGCTCGGCGGAGACCAGGTCGGTACGCGTAATCTCGACTTGCTTCCGCCCCTCGGCGGTCCGGACCTGCAGATCGTCGAATCGATCGAGTGCCGAGACCGCCCGTGATCCCCGTCGAGCCGCCGCCAGCTCGGCTTGTGCCAGCCGAATTTCGGGTGCCTGCAGCTCCAGACGCTTCAAGCGGGCGGTGGCCAAGACCCGTCGTTCGAGCTTTTCCTGGACAGCACGCCCTGCCTCCAGCGCCTTGCGAGCACCGGCCGCAATCGCATGCTGCTCAGCCTCCGACGTGGACCGATCCGCGAGCGCGCTCTTCAAGTGCGCTGCACGGTCATCGAGCGCAGCATCCACTTCGCGGTGAGACATTCCCTGGTCGCGCTCCGCCCCCAGCAGCCGGTCTCGGCTTCCACCAAGGACGGACTCCAGCTTGGTCGCTTTGCGGGTCAGGTCGGTCGCGTGCTGCTGAACACGAGTGACGAGATCTTCGTGCAGGGAGACAGGAAACAGCTTCCGGAGCAGCTTGCTGCGGTCCTTCGACTCCTCTTCGAGAAACTTCTGGAACTCCCCTTGGGGCAGCACAAGAATCTTGGAGAACTGTTCATGAGTGAGGTGGAGCACCTCGTCCACGATGGTCTTCGTGACCTCGCTGGGCTTGGCCGCAAGTGCGACCCGCTCTGCACCGTCGATGCGATGCAACGTGGTGATCTGGTCGATCGTGTTCCCAGTGCCTCGAAGCTTGCGACGCACAAAATGCGGTGCACGGTAGATCTCCCAGGTGGCGCCTCCCGCTTCAAACCGGAAGCGCACCCAGGTGGAGTCTTCTTCTCCGCAAAAGTCGCATCGTATCGACTTCTTCGAGCGCTTTCCCAGTGGCTCCTCGTACAGCGCATACGAGATGGCGTCGAACAGCGTGGTCTTCCCCGAGCCGGTCTCTCCCGAGATGACGAAGAGGGAATCGAGCGCGGAGAAGTCGATGGTCTGCTGCCGACGAAAAGGGCCGAATCCACAAACTTCGAGGTGCAGGGGCTTCATTGGAGACCTCCCTGGTCGGGACGGAGCAGCTCGAACGCGCGCTTCACCGCCTCGGGCGCGTCGGCGCCCTCTACCTGCTGCCAGAACGACTCGAAGTCAGATCCGAGATCGATCCGTCCGGTGCGGCTGGCCACCCGAAGGTGGGCACCTTCGCCAAGCTCAACGAGCGGCGAGCGAAGCTCAAGCGCATACGGAAAGCGAGCCCGGATGCGCTGCATCGGGTCGCGATGCACCGTGCGCTCTGTCAGGTGGACCGACAGGTAGACATCCCGCAGATGGTCGTGAGAGCCATGCTCCAGTAGCTGCTCCAGGGTGGTCTCGACGACCTTGACTGGACGCAGCGGCTGCAAGGGAAGGCGCTCCACCGACGGAGGAGCTCCGCGCGTGGCTTCCACGGCCAACATGCACTTCTGCGCACTGTTTTCCGAGAACGAATACGCCAGCGGAGAGCCTGAGTAATGCGCCTTCCGACCGGCCTTCTGCGCCCGATGCAAGTGCCCCAAGGCTACGTAGTCGAACGGCTCGAAGAGCACCGGGTCGATCATCGTGGCCTGGCCCACCAACCGACGCTCCGAGTCGGTCTCGGCTCCACCACGCGCGAAACAATGTGCCACCAACACCTGTGTGCGGGTCTCGTCCCGCCGCTCGGAGATGATGTTCAGTCCAGTCCGAAAGGCCGCTTCCTGGCTGTTCGACTCCCCTGCGGGCGGGGGTAGCGCGCCCGGCCACAAAAAGGGCATGGCCCACACTTCCACCGCCTCTCCAGCCCGGGTGGTGAGGTGCACGGGATGTTCCAAATCATCGGGATCACCCCGGAGATGAATCATGGGGTCGAGCAGCGCCGATGCCCACGCCAGCCGCCGCCCATTGTCGTGGTTCCCCGAGATGATGATGATGGGGACTTCGGGTGCATCGGTCCGCAGTCCCGTGAGCCACTCTCCAAGCAAAGCAACCGCCCCAACCGGCGGAATCGAGCGGTCGAAGATGTCGCCCGCCACGATGAAAGCATCGGGGCGCTGCTCAACCACTGCACGCGTGATCTGACCGAGGACATGTCGCTGGTCGTCGAGCAGCGAGTGCCCATGGAGCAGCTTGCCGATGTGAAGGTCAGAGGTGTGGAGGATGCGCATAGCGGCTCCCGAGAGACGTCCGAAGGCCCCTCTGTAGCGAGCCCTGGCTTCAATGACGGACAATTTGCGTCCGATCGCCCCGAGTCGAGAGACGCCTCGTACCGCACCGAACACCGTCCAGCGCGAGCACCGCAACATCCATCCTGTCGGATCGATCCAGCGGTCTCCCTATCGGCTGGCCTCCATGCCCGTCACCCTCGTGGTCCCTCCAGGCTACGTTCGGACACCCGATCTCTGCGGCCCGTCCACCCCGCACTGGAGCCTCCTCGATGCTCATCCAGAGTCCGGAACGTCTCGCCGCCGCCCTACACGGCACGGTTGATCTCACCGATGCCGTGTGCGTCGACCTCGATCTCCGGCCACACTCCGCCTGGCTGCACGAGTCTGCACTCGACGGCGCCTTCTTTCTCGGCTGTCTCCTGAACGCTGAGGATGCTGCCCACATCGTCCGGCACGGCGGTCTCGTGTTTCCCGTGCTGCCCGACCTTCCCTACAAGGCCTTCCGCGCGGCCCTCTACACGGCTGAGGAGTTGCTCGAGGGCTACGAACCCGGCCGCTACGAAAGCTTTTTCGCGCAGTCCCGTGATGGGGCCATCTACCGTCACTACAAGGCCGAGCGACGCACCGACATCGTGGGAGCCCTCGCGCACCGCCTCCACGACCACAGCATCGATACGGCACTGGCAGACTACCTCGCTCGCGAAGACCGGCTTCGTCGCACTGTTGGCATCATGGGGGGGCACTCCATGCGTCGAGACGACCCTCGCTTCGCGACCATCGCCGAGCTGGGATGGAAGCTTCAGCAGAGCGGCCACTTCGTCACCACGGGTGGAGGCCCTGGCGCCATGGAGGCAGGCAACCTGGGTGCCTGGATGGCAGACCACACCCATCACGAGCTCCTCGCCGCCGTACACACCCTCGCTCCGGCACCCACCTACAAAGACGCCGGCTGGTTCGATACGGCCCTTTCGGTCAAGGCACGGCATCCTTCAGGCTGTGAGAGCCTGGGCATCCCCACCTGGTTCTACGGACATGAGCCCTCGAACCTCTTCGCCTCGGCGATCGCCAAGTACTTCGCCAACAGCGTGCGAGAAGACGGCATCATCAGCCTCTGCCAGGGAGGGTTGGTGTTTGCTCCGGGCTCAGCAGGCACCATCCAAGAGGTGTTCCAAGACGCCTGCCAAAACCACTATGGCTCGCTCGGAGTCATCAGCCCGATGGTGTTTCTCGATCGCGACTACTGGACCCGCCAAAAGCCGGTCTACCCGTTGCTCAAAGAGCTTGCACAAGGCCGTACCTACGACCGACTGCTCACGGTGGTGGACTCGGTCGACGAGTGCATCGCGTTTCTCGACAGTCACCCGGCGGTCCCGGTCTGACTGGAGGCTTCCTCCGCGTGCGGCCGCTTGTGCTTCGGTGACCCACCAGCCATCGAGTGCCAGAGCATTCATCATCTGCACCACACCAGATGGCCAGATCACCGGCGTGCCTCAAGTCAGGGTAGCGACATCAAAAGGTCTCGTAGTTCTGCATCGTCGGCGGTGATGGGCCCTTCACGAGACCAAAGCAGGGTGCCCTCTCTGCCGTACACCATGGTGGTGGGGACAGCCGTGACGCCAAAGGCCGTGGCCGCCGATCCGTCGTCCAACACCAAGGGGTACGGCGCCGAGAATCGTTCGACCCGATCTGCCCGGTCGTCGATGGCCACCCCGACGAAGTCCACCGTTGCGCCCACCGCTGCATGCAGCGTCGCGAGGTCTTGAAGCTCCGCTACACATGGTCCACACCACGTCGCCCAGAGGTTGACGAGTACGGGCTTGTCGGTCGGCAAGGACACCGAGGTTCCGTCGGGCTTTCGGGCCGTGTAGGCGGGGCGAGACGGACGCGCCATCGAAGCCACCGCCCTCGACGTCTCGCGCTGCGGTGCGGATCGATCCGGCGGCGGTACCCACAAGGGATCGACCCGAACCCCAGACAGTCCCTCCGCATGGGTCCAGACCACCAGTAGCTCATCGTTCGATAGGGCCGCACGGGGGAAGCCGCTCTTCCGGTCGGGGGTGGTGAACCCCAGGTCGACCGCAGGCCCCACCCGTCCATCTCGCGCCACGCGACGAGCCCGCACCACACCCAATGCACCGCGCTCTGCGAGCCAGATCACGAGCACCTCGTCTCCGAGCCGGACTGCCGACACCCGACCCAGCGGCGTCTCTGCACCGTCGGCACGGGCCACAGCCAGCGGCGGGGCCCAAGCCTGCCCACCATCGCTCGAGAGCGACAGCTTCACCACGGGCTCTCCATCCGCCATGGTGAAGTGTGCCATCGCTTGGTGGCGCGAAGTCTCCGCCCCGGCGCCGGAGGCAAAGGCCGGCCCATTGACCGGACAACCAGCAATCTCCCAGCCATCGGCTGAGTCTGCGGTCGGGCTCCAACCACCGTCGAGGGAGCGCACCAGGGTGATGTCTCGGATTTCGCGGTCTGCCGCCCGGTCTCGGTAGGCCACTTGTACACCGGAGGGCATCACGGCCGCACTGGTGTTGCAGCAGC
>CAJWOS010000165.1 GCA_913044235.1 uncultured Pseudomonadota bacterium | reverse complement strand
TCTGGGCATACTGCACCTTCACCGCACGACACCGACGGGCAGCCCCCCCGTCCCACCGAGAAGCGCGACCTCGCTTGACTGGTGGTGCGCCATCTCTTGAACGCCTCCGAGGAGCAGACCCGCCGTCGTGTCACAGTCTCGATCGGCTCAGGCAGAGCTGGACGGTTAGCGGCTTGCGACCGCACGCGTCACCCGGAGGAGTTCATGGTCCCCTGTCGCCGCCTACTTACCGCTTTCGCGGCTGTGCTCGCCCTCGGCACAGGCTGTGTCTCCAAGAAAAAATACACCGAGCTGGAAGTGGTTCTCGCCAAGACCCGAGAGGCCGTGCGGGATCGGGATGAAGAGCGGCGCGACCTGGAGTCGCGCCTCGAAGTGTGCGCACAGGACCGCAAACAGCTCGGGCAGTGCCAGGAAGACCTCGCGCGGATCATCTCCGAAAAGGGGCAGCT
The DNA here is from genome assembly GCA_913044235.1 of uncultured Pseudomonadota bacterium. GTDB lineage: Bacteria > Myxococcota_A > UBA796 > UBA796 > UBA2385 > CAJWOS01. The sequence continues at coordinate 12,654 of CAJWOS010000165.1, read as the reverse complement.
CACTTCCGACATCCAGGAGATGACCGCTGCCCTGGTCGAATTGGCTCGCCAGCAGAAGGAAGCCGAGTCCCGGATCGCCGAATATCGTGGCGTGGTCGACAAGTTCCAGGCGCTCGAAGCGGCTGGCAAGCTGAAGGTGCGGGTGGTCGACGGCCGCGTGGTCCTCGAGCTGGCCACCGACGTTTTGTTCGCCTCGGGTCGGGCCACACTGAACCGCGATGGCAAGGCAGCGCTCCTTGAGGTCGCCACCATCCTCGCCACACTGCCCGACAAGCGCTTCCAGATTGAGGGGCACACCGACAATGTGCCCATCCGCACCGCGCAGTTTCCCAGCAACTGGGAGCTCGCGGCCGACCGCTCCATCTCCGTGGTCAAGACCCTAATCGAAGGGGGCATGGCCCCAGAGGCCGTGAGTGCGGCGAGTTACGGAGAGTTCCGGCCCATCGCGGCCAACGAGACCCGCGAGCAGAAAGCCTCCAACCGTCGCATCGAGATCGTGATGGTGCCCGACCTTTCCCAGCTCCCTGGCTTCGACGAGCTCGAGGCCCTCGGCGCCAGTGACTGATCCCAACCCGCTTCGCACCCCATGATGAAGAATGGCGCCCTGGCTGCGTCCGCTCGCCGACGGAGGCATCCATGACCCCGACTCTGCTCCTCGCTGCATCACTGGCAAGCCCGGCCCTCGCTGGCAAGAAGGACCCTCCAGTCGACATTCGCCCCAAAAACATCGCCAACGTCGATGTGGGACTGTCCGGAGCGAGCTTCGACGTGGTGCTCGAGGCAGAGCGCACGCGCGGAATCGGCGTGAAGCTGCGCTCGCTGGAGTACACCATCCAAGTGGGAAAGACCGTAGTGGCGCGTGGTGAGCGCGAGTACGACGGCGTGAAGCTGCGCCGAGGAGAGCCTGTTTCGATCAAGGTGCCTGTGGAGCTCAGCGGCGGCCAGGCACTCAAGGCGGCGGGCCGTATTGCCGCTGGCCGTGACCTGAAGGTGGTGGTCAAGGGCAATGCCGGCCTGGGGATCTGGTTCATCCCCTTCACCGTCCCATTCACGGCGAAGGGCCCCTGACCCGACTGGTTCAGCGCTCCGGCCGCTCGAACCCGTCCCCCGAGACCACCAGCTCCGGCCACTCTGGCCGCTGTTCCAAGTGGGTGAGCAGCGCGTCGATGCACACGCCACAGACAACCGGTCCGGCCAACCGAGCCCGCTGCAGTCGCTCGACCGCCCGCGCAGTCAGCGTAGCGGGCGCTCGCTCGCTGCCCATGTGGCGCTTCAGTGTGGCGGCAGCGACTTGGATCAACGCCTGGATGGTCTCCCGCTCTGGAGAAGGTCGCGGCAACAACAGCCAGACGGCCTCCCACACCTCGTGGCTCTCCCAGTAGAAGCGATGTTCGAACAGATCGAGCGCATAGCGGTGATGTGGATTGTCACACCAGTCCATCGCCGGGGTCCAGGCCGGGTCGGGCAGGTCGACGACCGCGAGGTGATCATGCCCGTCGGGATCCCGAAAGGGATGCGGCAGCACACCGGGCACATACCGGTAGGCCGGCAAGGCAAGACTGGGCTCGAGGCGGCGCTTTGTCGACTCCGGCGGTGGGATGCGCCCGTGATCCATCATTTGTCGCGACCTCGCGCAGCGGACGCCCGAGCCATCCAGAGACCCCCAAGCCACCCGAATAGGTGAGCCTGCCAGGACGTGGAGACGCCCGCCAGCACCGGCACCATACCCCAGAGCATCGAGCCGAAGCCGAGTGTGACCGCGAGCGAGAGTGCAATGGCCGACCACCGCCGCTCCCAGTACCCACGGCCCATCAAAAACCCAAGGAATCCGAACACCACGCCACTCGCACCGATGTGGACCGTTCCCGGCGCACCCAAGATCCAAGCTCCAAGCCCCCCGGTGGCAGCGCTCACGACCACCACTCGCCAATAGTCGTGGGCCGAGCGTGCCGTGGTGAGAAAGCCCAGCACCAGCCAGGGCACCGTATTGGCGACCAGGTGCCCGAAGCCTCCGTGCAAGGCAGGCGACAGCGGAATCCCCCACAGCCCCGCCACGGAGCGCGGCTGAACGCCGAACTGATCGAGCCGGCCTCCCAAAATCACAGTGTCGAGCAGCTCCAGGGCCCAGAACCCTGCGATGGGACCGGCGACTGCAGCCACTCGAACGCGGGTCTTCGTTGCGAGTCGGTGCAAGCGACGGCGAGTGGACATACGACTGCGAGACACCGGGAAGACTCCGACCAGGACCCACCAATATCCGGGTACAGAGGCGGGTGACGCGCATCGGAATCGCTCAGGCTTTCAGGCGCCCGACGAAATCCACAAACCCTGTGACCTGGGAATCGAACCGCGCACGCAACCAGTCGTCGACTGGCTCTCCCTGGTCGTTGAGCAGTCGTGCCGCACCAGCGATGAAGACCCGTTCTGGGTAGATGTGGGCGTTGCGGTAGCCGAACACACCCTGGAGCTGTTCGACGGGTCGCAGTGCACCGAATCGTCCCGCCGCCACACCCGTGAAGGCAACCGGTCGCTGTTCAAAGCTCTCTGGAAATGGCAGGTGGTCGATAAACAGCTTGAGAATCCCCGGCATACCGCCATTGTATTCCGGGCTCACCACGTGCAAGCCGTCGCTCGCAAGCACGGCATCGGCAAACACTTTGAACGCCGGCGGCTTTTCATCGTACGCCGAGGGTGCCGCGAGCTCGAGGGGAAGGTCCTGCAGGTCGAGCAGTGATGCGGAGACGCCCTCGATGCTCGCGTAGCGCTCCAACAGACGATGGGCGACGCGAAGGGTTCGGCTGCCGATCCGGTTGGTGCCCGCAACGACGGTCAGGTTGAGTGCAACACTCATTCGGAACTCCCTTGCTGCGCCGACCGGTTATCCCGGCAACCCGTTCCGTGGACAGTCGGAATGGATCGGTTGACGTGGGGTCCATCATGGCACTGGAGGTCCCGTGCCGCACCTATCCTTCACGCTGATGGCCATCGTCAGTCTGGCCGGGAATCCCCTGCCATCCCACGCGCCAACGACCGCGGGGCCGGTGCGCTCTGCTGCGCTCTGCGCTGCCCGTGCCGTGGACGTGCCCGGGGTGGAGAGCAGCGATCCCCGATGGCGTGCGGAGCATCTCCTCGTGGTGCGAAAAGCCGCACGCACGGTGCAGGTGTTTTCAAGCGGCACAGCTGTGACGGGCACCGGAATCGACCAGAAGGCTTGTTATCGCGTGGGACTCGGCTTCGAGCCGGAGGGTCACAAGACCCGGGAGGGAGACGGCCGCACCCCGGAGGGCTGGTACACCACGTCCGACAAGCCTTGGTCGAGCTTCCACGCCGCCATCGCCGTTCATTACCCAAACCCCAAGGATTCCGCCGCCGGACTGGGCAACGGGCACATCGACCCGTCCACGCACTCCTCGATTGCCTCAGCACATCAGTCCGGGCGAAAGCCTCCCCAGACCACCGCTCTCGGTGGTGAGATCCTGCTGCACGGAGGCGGCAGCGCAACGGACTGGACCCTGGGTTGCATCGCCCTCGAAAACGCAGACATCGACGATCTCCGGAGCCATCTGCCCAAGTCGATGAAGGTCCACATCCGAATCCTACCCTGACGCCACCACCCGCTCGATGGCCATGGAGAGGTCCTCGAGCAGGGCATCGATCTGCGCCTGATGCGTCCGAAAGGACAGCACACACACCCGAGCCACAAACACCGATGCACCGAGGGCCGGGTCGTACACGGTCGCGCCTGTGATCAGCACCCGACCCATCTTTCCCACCTCCCGCAGCACGCGTCGGGTGACCTGATCGGCGTCGCGTCCCGGAGGCTCGATCCGAAAAGCGAAGAGTGAGAGCTCCGGGGCGGCCACTCCGCGCACGTGGGGAAGCTCGAGGACCCGCCTCCACGCAACCCGCGCAAGGTCCAGCTTTTCATCGAGCGCGCGACGAAATGCGCCGACCCCATGCAGCTTCATGGGCAGCCAGATGCGCAGGCCCCGCGCCGGACGCGAGAGCTCGGGGCCCATGTCGGCAAAGTCCCAGTGGTCGGGATGCACCAGTGGCTCGGGCAGATAGCTCGCCTGAACCGTAAAGGAGCGCTGGAGACGCGCACGGTCGCGCACCAGGATGGCGCCAGTGCCATACGGCAGGAACAAGCCCTTGTGGGGGTCGAGGGTGATGGAATCGGCGCGATCCAGACCTGCAAGGGCCTCCTGGCCCCGCGCCGTCATGGCGAATGCGCCGCCGTACGCCCCATCGACGTGAAGCCAGATCGCTTCCGCTGCACACAGGTCGGCGAGGGCGCCCAGAGGGTCGATGGCTCCAACGGGAGTGCAGCCCGCATTCGCGACGACGAGGAACGGTACCCGACCGGCCGCCCGGTCCTCGGCAACCAGCACCGCCAAGGCCGCAGGATCCATGCGGAATCGGGCATCATTGGGCACGGTTCGGACCTGGGAGGGGCGGATGCCCGCGGTCCGCGTGGACTTCAGCACCGAGTTGTGTGCCTGCGCCGTGCAGTAGGCCACGAGTGTGCGCAGGTCGTCCACCTCGGCATGATCCCGGGCCGCCACGACGGCACACAGGTTGGCGATCGAGCCGCCGCTCGTGAGGATCCCGCCCGCATCCGGGCCATCGAAGCCCACCCAGCCACACATCCAGCGCAGCACCGCCACTTCGAGCCCCACAAGCGCAGGTGCAGGTCGCCACAAGCCCGTGTAGCGGTTCACCACGCCCGTGAGGAGATCCGCAAGGGCAGCATGGGGCAGCCCGCCTCCTGGAATAAACGCGAGGTAGCCCGGCGAGGCCGGATCGAGCCCAACCGGAATCACCTCGTTCATCACGCGCGCGAGCAAGCCAGGAAACGGGGTGCCCTCTTCGGGCGCCGGCTCCACCATCCGACGGGCCGCGCGCGCACTCCCATCCGACCGCAGCACCGGTCGTCCTGGTGTACCGTCGACCCAGTCGGCCAGCTTGTCGAGAATGCGCATCCCCATGCGCCGCACGGTGGCGCCATCGGGCTCGAGCGGCGATACCGGGGAAGACTCGGCGGGGGGCTTCGACATGGATTCGCTCCGCACGGCAGGGGCAGGGTCGGGTTGCCGATCCGTTACCGTCCCCGCAGTGCTGCCGCACGAACCCACCCATCGGTTCAATCACCAGGGCGGGTGCTCCTCCCGGAGCGAAGACCCGCACATGAGGCATGGGCAGGCGCAAACATCCAGATACGTTGCGAGGGACAGGCAGAAGACCCAGACGACCAAGGGCCCCGGAGCCGCCAGTGACCATCCACTCCTCAACCCGTCGACTCGCGCCGTACCTGTTCGTCGTTTGTGTGCTGGCCTGTCGCAGCGCCACCATCGCGAACATCGAAGTCGACGGTGCCGACCGTGTCACAGTGGAAGAGGGCACGGTGCTCGAGGAGGTCCTCGGCGAGCTGGGCTTCGAGGGATTCGCGCAGATGAATGTCGTGGCTTCCGAGGAGCTCCAGAACCAGGATGTGCAGCCAGGCGACATCTCCAGCGTGCAGCTGGTGAGCTTTGAGCTCGAGGCCGAAGAGCCCGCCAATGGCGACCTGTCGTTTTTTGAGACCTTCGCCGTCTATGTGGAAGCCCCTGGTCTCGAGCCGGTCCTCGTGGCCGATGCCATGGAGTTCCCTGAGGGGGAGCCCGTGGTGAGCTTTGATGTCTACGATGTCGACCTCACAGACTACGTAGTCAGCGAGTCGATGACCCTCTCCACAGACATCGTGGCGGGGCGCCCCACGGAAGAGACTGTTGTGAAAGCCAGCTACCTGCTCGATGTGGGCGTGACGCTCCAGGGCGCGAAGAACCGCGCCTGCAACTGAACGGCCTTCCTACTCCCCCGCTTCGAGCCGCTGCCAGATGGCCCGTATGCCGCGACGGACCGCTCGCTGCACGACCGGCACCGCGTCGATGCCACAGGCCGCGGCCACCGCTCGCCAGGCCGCGCCGTCCACCACGCGACCCTGCACGGCGCAGACCTCCAGGGTCGACAGCCCGTCCGTCCAGTCGACCCCCTGTGCCGTGAGCGTCTCCAGCCAGAGGGCGGGCGCATCACCCAAAACATCGATGGGGGTGGCGCCCTCGACCACGCGCTGCAGAGCGGAACGCACGGACGCATCCGTCCACGGCGCCGGAGGCGGCAGATCCGCCCGAATCGCGGCCACCAGCTCTGACGACAGAGGGACACCGGGCGCCTCGGTCAGGCGCTGCAACTGGCTGGGCAGGTCGCGCGCAAGCGCTTCCCGCAGGTCGAGCACGAGCTGGCGCGCCGCCGCTGAATGGGGGCGCACCATCACCACCGAAGGAACCCCAGACCGGGCGCTTCGGGACAGTCCGAGCCGCACCACCTGGTAGCCGAGCGCCTGCCGCATGCGCACAAGACCTGGCGTGGCCCCAAACATCGTGCCGATCAAGTCGGCCGAGCAGTGCACCGCATGCTCATGCTCCACGAGCCGGCGGGCCAGTCCGCGCCCACGCTGGGCAGGATGCACGGCTGTGCGCACACTCCGCCACATGGAGAGCCGTGCGGCATCCGGACGCCCACTGTGGCAGACAAAGCTATCGGCCAGCGCCGCACCCCGCGGACGCACGCCCCGAGCTACCGCCTGGATGGTCGGCTCGTCGAGACCACCGTCGGCGACCAACCATCCCACGGCAACCACAGCATTCCCCTTCCAGACGGCGTGCAGGCACACATCTGGATCGTCGAGCAGGTGCTGCAGGTCAGCGGGGGTCGTGCGGTAGTGCGCCCGTGCAAGCAGCCCGAAGACCGAACGCAGGAGAGCGGGGTCACGCACCAGAGCGTCGCGGTCCACCATCTCCATCCTGGGCAGCGCATCGCCCGGAGGTTGTGCGTTCAGCTCGACATCGAGCACTAGGACCGCCGAGACGAACTGCTCCAGCGGGTCATCGGCTTCCCAACGAATGGGCTCGGCGAGCGTGTGGACCATGACTGGACGTTCCTCGGCTCGCAGCCACGGCAAGACGCGATGCTCGAAGCCGTGGCCGGTGCCTTCGTAGCCATGAATGGTGGTGGCAAGCACCAAGTGGGCCTCTGGAACCGCCCGCGCCATCGCTTGCAGAAGCGGCACCGGTACCTGTGCGGCTTCGTCGACCACCAGCACATCGATGGGGTTCCACACCGCCCCACTCGTGCGGCGCTCCAGGAGCGCAAGCGGTTCGATGGTGCCCAGATTCCGCCGCCCCGAGAAGGCCAACACCTCCTGTATGGCGGCTGGATGCGGCCCACAAATCGCCACCGAAGTGTGCTCTGGCAGCGCTGCCAGGGCGCGCCCCACCCCCGCGGACTTGCCGCGTCCACGGTCTGCAAGCACCACCGAGACCCCAGGCGTGTCGCTGTCCCAGCCTCGAACGAGAGCGGCAACGAGGGCATCCTGATCTGTGCTGCCACAAGGGGGGCGCGGTGGGGCGGGTATCGGGTGTTCCTCCCACCGCGCCTCGGTTTTCGCGAGGTGGTGCTCAAACCAGTGGCCCATCCGACCTGCCAGAGGATCGCGGGGCAACCGAAGCACCAGCACACCACCACCACGAATCAGGCCGTGGGCCTGACCGAGCACGTTTCCATCGATTTCGGAGTGCAGGTCGAGCACCACGGCATCACAAGACCGCCCCAGCCCTCGCCGAAGCTGCGCACGCGAGCACACCGACACCACAGCGCCGTCGGCCGGGCCCACCCACACCACGTCGGCGAGTGCCGCCACCACACGCATCGCTCGCGCAGCGGTCTGCGCACGCGTGCCCCGCACCACAACCAGTCCGCGCTCCCGAGGGCCTACCACCGTCCGTCATCCACTCCGTAGACCACACCATCATCGACTTCCAGGCGGCCGGCCGTCACAGTCAGCGGAGCCACATCGACCACATCTCCCTGGTACACAGCCTCCAGGTAGAGTGTGCCCGGACGGGCCGGCACCATGCGCACCCGCTCAATTCCTGCTTCGGAGACCTCACCGAGTCCTTCAACCTTGCCACCGTCAGGACCGTCAGCCGTGCGCAAGCGCTGCTCGATCCCGCTCGGCTCCAAGATGGCCGATCGGCCAGCATCGGTCAGCCAAGCCGAGACCCGGTAGGCCGTACCGACCATGAACTCCGCTTCGGTCCACGAGTCCCCGTGATCGGCTCGATGATGCACCGGTGCCGACCACACCAGCAGCCCCGCCTCACCCACGGTAGCGACGGTGGACGCTTCGGCACAGCCGGATGTCATCCAAGCAACCATGGTCACGAAAAAACGGTTCATTGCCTGGGCGACTAACCGCTGGGAGCCATGCCCGACCACCACGCCCCAAGCCCCGCGAGCCAACCGAGCACGGCCACCATCGCCAGTCGCCGGGTCCAGCTCCAGTCGGCCCAGCCGTACATCACAGCCCGCGCCCCCACGCCGCCCCAAGCCAACCACGCCGACAGCAGCACAATGGCTCGACCATCCCATCCCGGAAGCAGTTCGGCCGTAAGGCGACCGGGCACCACCACCAGCAGCGCGAGCAGACAGGCCAGAATCCGACCCGGCCAGCGCAGACGGGGCGCGACCACAGCGCCAGCCAGCCATGCCCAAACCGGCACCTGCAACACCGCATAGATCCGCTGACTCCCAGCGCCAAGGACCGCCATCCACGCCGCCGTGAGCGCCGCAGCAACCACCATGTCAGATGCTGCGGCCCGCCTGCTCACCCACTCGCGCAGCCACTCTGGAGTCCACCAACGCTGGCCCTTGAGAGAAGGAAGCACCACCGCCAGAGCGAGCATACCGGTAGCCAGCCCCAGCGGACCCTGGCGCAAGTGAAACAGCACAAACGCCTCACGCGGAGGCTCCCGGAGCACCCACTTGGGTGCCACAGCAGCCTGATAACGAACGCTCTCCGCAACATCGGAGAGGACCAGGGACAGGGGTGCCACTTGCGCCACCCAGACCGAGAGCACGGCGATCAGCGCACCGAGCCACAGCACCCCTCGCCACCACCTTCCCGCGGCCGCAGGTGCCACCAGCGCAATCGGTAGGAGCTTTACGCCAAACCCGGTGACCACGAGCAACGCAAATCCCGCCGACCATCCTACGGCCATCGCCCCGAGGGCGAGTCCGGTGAGTCCTGCGATGTGTACATTGGCTTGACCCACACCGAGCCCCTCGGAAAGCGGCGGCGCAATCCACAGGATCGTGCCCACGCCCAGTGCAGCGCCCAGCACCGCGGTGTGGCGACGCGCGGCTCCCGCCGCTCCAGCCGCTCCCGCACCCACCACCAGGAGCCAAAATCCCAAGCTGCGGAAGCGCGCCACGAACTCCGTCCAGCCCTCCGGCTGGAGCACCGAAAACACGAGACCCGCCGACACCGGGTACATCGACGCATAGGCGCCGCCCTTGTCGGCACCCCGCTTCGGGTCGGCGGCCCGAACCGCACCCGCCCCGCCGCCCTCCCGCATGCCCCCTTGCGTTGCGAGGGTCTGCAACACCCCTGGGTCGAGGGGATCCGCTCCCAACTTCACGGCGCGCGCCGCCAGAAACAAGGGCTTGGCATCGGCCGCCCGCGACGCCGACCACTGACCCTGTGTGCGCTGATCGCGCAGACCGCTCGCCAGCACCGACAGCAGGATCAGCCCCACAGCTGTGGGCACCCATCGCCACCATCCACCGCGCTGTGTCGCCGGCTCATCCACCGTGGCCTCCGAGGCTGGAACCCTACCGCATCCCTGAGGCTCTGGCGGTGGTCAGACCGCCACCAACCGTGTAGATGGCCGGCCTGATCTCGAAAAGGAGCCACCATGCGCCGCCGCCTGCTCTCTGCTCTCGTTGTCCTCGGAACCGTCGCCTGTGAGGGGGAAGGCCCGAAAGAAGCCCCCCAGAAGACGGAAAAGGACGCAGCGCCGCCTGCAAAGGCACCCTCGAAGGGCCCGGCCAAGGCCGAAGGCCCCACCCCCTTCCCGCTGCCGGCCGACGCCCACCCCGCCTGGACCGACCCTTCTCAGGCCACCGAAGAAGCACCCGCATCGTTTACGTGCCAGTTCGACACCACCCAGGGCACCTTCGACATCGAAGTCACGCGTGAGTGGGCCCCCAACGGTGCCGACCGCTTCTACAACCTGTGCAAGGTCGGCTACTGGGACGGCGCGCGCTTCTTCCGCAACATCGAAGGCTTCATGGTGCAGTTCGGCATGTCGGCCTACCCCGACGCCACCAAGGCTTGGAAGACCGCCACCATCAAAGACGACCCCGTCACCCAGACCAATGCACCCCTGATGGTCACCTTCGCCAAGACCGGCCGTCCCGACAGCCGCAGTACCCAGGTCTTCATCAACCACGGCAACAACAAGAACCTCGATGCGATGGGCTTCTCGCCCTTCGGCAAGATCGGTTCCGGAGCCGACGTCGTGGGCAAGCTCTACAGCGGCTACGGAGAGGGTGCGCCACGAGGCAAGGGCCCGCGCCAGGACCTGCTCGGCTCGTATGGCGAGACTTACCTCGCCGACCAGTTCGACAAGCTCGACAAGATCAACAAGACCACCGTGAAGTAGCACCCGCTGCGACGCTCGCGGCCCGCGAGTCCTGAAGGGTTCGAGGGCTACCCCACCGGAGGTGGAGTGCGTCGCTCAGCCGGCGTCGGGGTGGTCGCTTGCGATCGCGACCGCCGCCACGTACCGGTCTTCGGGAGACAACCGCTTGAGCGGGCCCTCCCAGTCCTGGCCAATCCGATGGTGATAGGCCACCGCCATCCCATAGGCCCCGGTGGGCAACCGCCGAGTCCGCAGCAGCTTCTTGAACGGTTTTTTGAGCTGTCCTCCGGCCAGATACCGCAGGTGAGGCCAGAACCAAAAGCCCAGCGCGCGCGCATCGGCCACTGCGGTGTCGCCCACCCACCGGGTCACCTTGCGCAGCCAGTCCACGTGCAGGGCGGTGAGAACGCGATCGCCACCGGCCAGAACGTCGACCGAGCGCGCATGGAGCTCTCCGGGAAATACATACGGCAGCTCTGCTTCCGACAGCGCCGCCCGAGTCTGTCGCTCGCGATCGATGGATGCCAGCACGTGCAGCCGCGCGGACGGCACCCACCACGTCGGATCCGGCTCCGCTTCGGTCTCCCAGGCCTTGGCGTCGGCTGCAGATGGCAGCGACAGACCAAGCTCCGCCCGGAGCAGCCCCATTCGGATGTGTTCCGACAGACTGCGACCCTCGATGGGCGGTGCGAGTCCTGCTTCGGCCCGGTCGTAGGGGTCGGTGAGAATGCCTTCAAGATGGTCTCGAACCACCGGTACACGTCGCGCGAGCCGAAGCATCCCCGGCGACCAGATCGCCGGATCGAGCGCCGCGGGAGACGGTGCCAGGATGGCATCGATGACCGAGGACTCGGCAGCGGCGGATGAAGAGTCGGACTGAGGCACGCAGGCTCCATTTTGCACCGAACAGATCGCCGCTCGGCTGCGCCGGTGCATCGTATCCCAAGCGCCGGATTGGCCCCGGCCCGAAGTGCTCAGACGGACTACGCAGACCTATCGGAGGCACAATGGCCAGTACATCCCCCGACTCCATCACCATCCGACGTCCCGACGACTGGCATGTCCACTTCCGCGACGGTGCACGGCTCGCATCCGTTGTGGCCGCCACAGCTGCCCAGTTCGGCCGCGCCATCGTGATGCCCAACCTCAAGCCACCGGTCACCACGACCGCAGCAGCGGTCGCCTACAAACAGCGCATCGTCTCCGCACTCGCCACCGCAGGGGGCCGCACGGCCTTCGACCCCCTCATGACCCTCTACCTCACCGACGAGACGCATCCCGACGAGATCGATCGGGCGCTCGACAGCGGCGTGGTCTTCGGTGCCAAGCTCTACCCGGCCGGTGCCACCACCAACTCCGCCGCGGGCGTCACCGATGTGCGCCGCGTGGATGCCGTCGTCGCCCGGATGGCGGAGCTTGGACTCCCGCTTCTGGTCCATGGCGAGGTCACCAATCCCCGCATCGACGTCTTCGACCGCGAGGCTCGCTTCCTCGAGGATGTGTTCGCCCCTCTGCTCGAGCGGCATCCCACGCTCAAGGCCATCCTCGAGCACGTCACCACCGCGGCCGGCGTGGACTTTGTCCGCGATCACGGCCCACGGGTGGCAGCCACCATCACCGCACACCACCTGATCGCCACGCGCAACGACATGCTGGTGGGTGGGATCAAGCCCCACTACTACTGCTTGCCCATCCTCAAGCGATTCGAAGACCGCGAGGCCCTCGTGGCAGCGGCCACCAGCGACGACCCGTCCTTCTTTCTCGGCACCGACAGCGCACCCCACACGATCGATGACAAGGAGTCGGCCTGCGGCTGCGCTGGCTGCTATACGGCCCATGCCGCCATGGAGTTCTACACTGAGGTCTTCGAAGAGGCAGATGCGCTCGACAAGCTCGAAGCGTTCGCCTCGCTCCGCGGGCCCGCCTTCTACGGCCTTCCGGTCCACAACGACACCATCACGCTGCTCCACTCCCTCGGCGGCAGCGTGACCCAGGCCGACAACAACGGGATGACGCCTGCGCAGGTCGCTGCCAGCAACGGCCACGACAGCGCCGTCAAGGTCCTCGAGTCCCTTGGAGCCGACATGGCTGGCGTCAACGAGAGCACCCTGATCGCCGCGGCGGGGGCGGG
>CAJWOS010000164.1 GCA_913044235.1 uncultured Pseudomonadota bacterium | reverse complement strand
GATGTTCGACGCCTTGTGGTTCGCTAAAGCGGCATAACACGTGAAGCCCGAGTACCTCCGCAGCGCCTTCTGGGCCACGCGCACCGTGTCGCGCGCCATCTTGCGGGCCTCGGCCTCGTCCAAGGCGCCGCCCGCCGCGCCCGACGCGGCGTCGCCGCCCGCGCCTTCATCTAACCCGTGCATGATCTTGCGCACGGACGACCAGACGCCGTCCGCGCCGACCAACACGTCGCCAAAAGCTTCGGTGCCGTCTTCCAACGTGACCTTGACGCAGCCGCCCCGGTCTTCGTAGTCCACGACGCGCGACTTGATTCTAACGGTATCGGCGGGGAAGCCGTGCTTCACGAGGATCTGCTGGATGACGGGGCGGTCGACGACGACCGTCGCGGGCAGCCCGGCCAAGGCCGCCCCGGCCGCCGCCGAGGAAGGGCGGAAGCCCCCGCGGGCGGCGGAGGGGAAGGAAGGAAGGAAGGCCGGCGCCCGGCCGGCCGAGAAGCGGAAGCGCAAGCCGGCCGGAGACCGGGTTGTACCGAGCGATGGGATCGCCGATCGGTCGGGCGTGTGCATCGAGCAAGTGAAAGTGGGAGCAGGCTGCCCGTCCGCCCAGGGCAGCCACCGCGTCGGCGAGGGACCACGCGCTGGGTGCGCTGCGTTCTCGCCAGGGTCCCGATGCGCCTCGAGGGAAGAAGCGGACCGGCGAGCCAGACACGCGTCGAGCAGTACCGGTGCGGTCGACCCCCCAGCAAGATCCGGCACCCGAAAGCGCACTCCCTGATCCTTCAAAGAGATAGATGGGACCAAACGCTTCGCTCGATGCGACCAACGCACCCGCCTGCCAAGCCTGGACCAGCGCGCCCAGGGGCACGGGACCTCCGCCCATCCAGAGGATGCGCAGCAGAGCCACGGGTGAGCGGACCCCCCGCCAGCGCGAGTCTGCCGCGATGGTCTCGGCATGGGCCAGCAGCAGCTCTGCGTTTGTCCGCAGCAAGGCCCGCTCAGCAGCGAGGCAGTCATGCCCGAGGGCATCGATGCGGGTTTGCAGGGCCGCTACATCGTGCAGCTCCGCGCGAACCTGATGGGGATCGAGCTGTAAGAGCTCGTAGTAACGGTCTTCATGGAGCAGCGGTCCGATCTGTCCCTGCTCTCGGTGAGCGATGCGTCGCGCACCCTTGCTCAGGTTGGTGTAGCCGCAGTGCCGTGCGACCTCGGAGCGCTTGAGCCCAAGGGCCTCGCGACGGGCCCGAAGGCGTAGGCCCACCTTGCGGTGCAGCTCCAGGGAACGCGTCTTGCCAACGCCGATCATGCTGCACCGCCGTTGGATGCGGAGGTTGTGGTGTGGAAGCGCACCGAAAATGCGCCGAGGGTGGCGACCAGGCTCGGCGCTCGGCCCAGTGCCAAGCATGCAGACTCGGTCAGGTGTTCCGGAATGCCCCAGAACGCCTCCGATAGAGCCCCCGCCATACTGGCGATGGAGTCGGAGTCGCCCCCCGCCGAGACGGCCAATCGAATCACCGACTCGGCATCGTGCCCCGCTCGCAGCGTCGCAAAGGCCACCGGTACCGTAGCGAGGGTCTCTGACGACCAGCTTGCGGTGCGCCACGAGGCGATGTCGCGCTTCAACGAGAGCCCACAGGCTTCTGCGTGGGCACAGGCCTCCGCGATGCTGGCCCCGTTCCGAAGCAGGAAGACCGCACCGGCCACCGCCTGCGCACCGGCCACGGCATCATCGTGGTCATGGGTGCTGCGGGCCGACTGTTCTGCCAGCGCCAGCACCTCCGCGAGGCTCTGGGCGGCCCAGCCGATGGGCGACACCCGGATGGCGGCCCCACAGCCACTGCTGCGGCGGGTGCCCAGCTCATCGGCACTCAGCGCCCAGCTCTGGAAGGACTTGCTGAAGCCCACACCAGCCCACTTGTCGACACAGGCGCGGTAGGCACGGCGGAAGTCGCCATCGGTCAGGAGGGCATCACAGGTGGCGAGCGTGAGCACCGAGTCGTCGGTGAGGCGGCACTGGGGGGTGGTCCAGGCGAATTCTGGGGTCTTGATGTTGTGGCGCTCGAAGCGAGAGCCCACGAAGTCGCCAAGGATGGCGCCGATGGGGTGGAGGGTCTGTGCCTCAGTCCACTGTGGTGGGTTGGGTTGGGTTGGATCCATGGTCTCGCTCCTTTTCGCCCCAGTTGCATCGAGAGCGAATAAGTGGAGATATAGGTCTGCTTGCCCCGCACCATCTGTGGATGCAGGCTGGAGGTGTGGGATGCTGGTTGCCGAGAACACAAAGCACGGTACGGTGGCAGCGTGGTTGCTGCGCCCATGGTGGTTCATGTTTCGAGTATCGAGCCTTGAGGTGACTCGAAACCTGCCCGTTTAGCCCTTCCAGGAGGCAAGTAGGCGTAAATCTCCGCGTGGTGACGGCGAGGGAACTCCTGCCGACCTACTATGTATAGCCCATCCTGGCGGAAGTGTCAAGAGTCTATTGTTAAGCAGGGTTTTGGCGTGTGTGCGACGACGGTCTGGTCTCTACCCCGCAGGTCTCTTCCCGCTCGTCTCGGGCCCGACCCGCACAAAGCGCTCCGCCAGCACCCCCAGCGCCTCCACCCTCCACAGGTCTTCATGACACCGCCGGATGGCGTCTTCCGGTACCTGCCGTCCGCCCTCGGCATTGCGCAGCCGCACGCGCCGGAGGGCTTCTTCGAGGGCACATTCCACGAACACCACCTCGAGCGAAAAACCTCGGTCGAGGGCCCGCTGGGCCCACTCCAGGGTGGTCTTTCCGGTGCCGGTCCAGTCCACGATGAAATCCTGCCCGGAGGCCAGCGCGGCCCTTAGGTCGGCGTCGAAGAGGTCGCGGCAGTCCGGGTAGGGCACGCCGTAGCTGTCCTGGTTCAACACCGGCCGCTTGGAGTCTGCCAGCGCTGCGGCGACGTGGGTGCTCTTGCCGGAGCAGGGGATGCCGACCACCATGGTGATGCAGGGCATGAATGGTTCCTGAAGGGGTGCGGAGCGGAGTCTACTGGGGGGCGGAGGTATGAAAGCACAGAGGCGCGCCTGGGTGGGCCATCGCTGGCCATCGGAGCGGGAGACCACCCCTCAGGGCCGCTGTCCCTCCGCTGCCCCCCGCACGCAGCGCGCCCCCGACACCTTGTCGGTGAGCGCCGGTTCCTTGCCCAGGTAGAACACGATGCGCTCTTCGCCGTCTCGGCCCACCAGGGCCCACTCGCGGGGTCGAACGTCGGTGGGGAGTGCGGCAATGCGCACGTCTTTGAGGGCCACCAGCCACCAGTCCTGAACCCCCAGCCAGGCCAGCTGCGCCGGGGGCTCGACCGCTCCATCCACCGACCAGCGACCGCTCGCCGCGAAGTCGTCGCCGATGGTGCGCCGGAAGCGGCCAGACTCAGCGAAGTGCCAGACCTCGGCGGAGGCGGCGGTGGCGGGCCGGGCCTGTGCGGGGAGCTCGCCCTTGGCTGCGTCGGCCATCACCCAGGTCACGAGCTGCCAGCTGCCCGTGAGGGTGGCCGTGGCGGCCCGGGCGGCGGCAGGGGAGAGCGTGCGGGTCTGGAGTGGCGCCGCATCGGCTGTGGGGCCTGGGGGCTGGACTGCGGCGGTCGCAGCGGCGGCCTGTTTTGGGGGTGTGGCGCTGCCCGCGTCTGGGGCACGACTGCAGGCGAAGGTGGCTGCGGCCAGTAGGCTCCAGCAGTGCAGCCAGCGATTAGAAGCGCGCGGCATGTTGTCTCCTTTGGTGACCGGCCACTGTCTTTCGTGTACGCATTATACCGTACTCTTGTGAGGGGAGTGGCCGCAGGCCAGGGTCGTGCGCAGGAGGCCCCGCGACGGATGGGTATGGCCGCTCCGGGTGGGCTGGGGCCGCGGGCTGCAGTCCGGAGCGGAACGTTCGTGTGGAGTACGGGCGCGTCTTTCTATGCCTCACTGGGGGCCGGAAGCAGACGCCCTGCGAGGTCGTGCAGGCGCGTCCGCAGCGGTTCCTCTGCATGCCCACTTAGCTCGCGAAGTTGTGCGCCGATGCTGTGCCGGTCACGAGAGCCGAGGGCTGTGAGGGATGTGTCATCCCACAAAACAGCCAGTGCGGCTTCGCTCTCCGACGCGGGGCGTTTCTGTTCTACCTGGAAGCGGAGGATTGCGGCAGCGGCATAGGCCGCGTCCTTTTCTCTCGCGAGGTCCTGGGCCACTTGAAGGGATTCCTGTGCCAGTGCGATGGCGTGCTCCACGCCCCCGATGGGCAGTGGGCGACCAGCCTTGGCGCTTTCGTAGACCGCCCACGCGAGTCGATTGTACAGGCTTGCCTGCTGCTGACGCGCGCCGCTTCGCTCCACCACCTCCAGATCTTTCTGGAAGTACTCCGCGGCACGTGCGTAGTCTTTCTTTCCCCACAGCATGCGGTTGCCTGCGACACCGTACACCGTGGCGAGGCCGTCGAGGTCCCGCAGCGACTCCTTGAGAGAGACGACTCGGGCAAACACGGTCTCCCATTCCGTCTCTTCCTCGGGCGTTGCCGGACGGAGCTGTCCCAGCTTGTTGAGAAGCTCGCTCTCGACCCGTGAGAGGAGGCCCTCCCGTGTACGCTTATTGGCGGGCGCTTCTGCGCCTGTCGCACCCAGGAGCGTCGCCTGAAGCGCGCGCATGCGGTCCAGAAATGCACGCAGTCCATCTTCGCTTCTCGGCTGCAGCTCAAAGCGCGCCAGCAGCTCGTAAAAGGCCAGAGTTTCGCCCATCCAAGAACCTCGCCATGCGCGAGCCCGGTGGGCATCTGCGAAGTCGCAGATCGCCTGCAGGTCCTTTTTTTCCTTTTCTTCGTAGACGACCTCCAGCCAAGCCTCAAGGCAGCCACGGGGATCCACGTGCGGAGAGTCGAACAAGCTCTGGAGGAGGGTGCGGGACCGATTCCGGTTGGCTTGGCCTCCCACTGCGCGCAGCGCCTTTCCGAGAATCAAGTGGAGTCGGTGCCGGATGGCCTCGTTGGCGCTCGAGGCTCCTTGCAGCGCCTGCTCAGCGATTCGAAGCGCCCGGTCCCATGCGAATACCCGTGCAGCCTGCTCTGCGGCCACCACCTGCCACTGCACCACGCGTGCTGTCTCTCGGGGACCGGCCTGGGCAAGGTGTCGAACAATCCGTTCCGCCGAGACCGCACTCGTCTCAAATCGCTCCTCGAGGCTGCGTGCGACAGAAGCGTGGAAGGCACGGGCCAGCTCAGGCAGCACCCGACCGGACCGGTCCACCTCCAGGTCTCGGCGGTGGGTGCGGTGTAGGCACGCCTGACGTGTGGGCTCCAGCACGAAAGCAAACAGATCATCCTCATCCAGGTCTTCGATCAGCCCATGCTCAAGCTCGATGACCCGGAGTCGCTCCAAGACCTGGAACCGACCCTCTCCCAAGCCCGCGGCCAGATCCTCGGCCTCAAAGCGACGACCGCACTGGGCGGCCATTTCCAGGAGCAGCACGGTGGACTTGGGGAGTCGCTGCAGCCGCGCCAGCTCTCGCTCGAGGAGCTTTGCAGGCACACGCGTCTCCAGCTCGGTGAGCGCAGCCCCTGATGGCAGGCGGAAGCCGCCGGCCGGACACTGGATCAGCAGTGCTTCGTGCTCCAAGTGCTGCAAGAGGCTCAGGATGTCGGCGGGAAGTCGACCATAGCTGTCGAGGAAGGCTTGATGTTCCGTTGTGACGTCCTGCAGCCCGGTGTTCGCTAGCAACTCCTCTTGCTCTGTATCGTTCATCGGCTGCAGGTCGATCACGCGTGCGCCTGTGCCAAAGTCGCTCTGGAGTCCGTCGAGGCTCGAAGTGCCGTCGGCCGCTTCTCGTTGCTCGCTCGCGATGCACACCAGTGGATGGGCCGCAGGCGCGCGGCGCAGCGAAGACACCAGCGCACGCAGGGCTTCGCGGCTCTCGCTGTCCATGCTCTGGGCATCATCGATGAACCACACGAGCGATTGCGCAGACAGCGCCTGTCGAACCGCGACGTCGACATCCCGCTGGAGCTGCTCTCGCGTGCTTGGTCCCTCACCGTCAGCCGGCAGCAAGCCCACCAACAATCCCACTCCCGGCACACCATCCAGCGCAAGCCCACCCACTTCCGCCATCGCCGACATCACTTCCCGCTGTCGCTCGATAATCGCCACGCGCTCCAAGACCGGCAAGATCCCCCGGAGCAGCTGGGTGAGGATGTGAAGCGGTGGTGTGGCGTCGGATGTGGGCGTGTCCACGACCTCGTGTGGTCGGGCTGTGCTCTTCGCTCCTACCCCCACATTCAACCCCGCCAGCGCAGCTTCACACAGCCGGGACTTGCCCGCACCGGATGCGCCTCGAACCAACAGGAGCGCTGCACCCGTGGTGTCGGCAGCCCAGGCGCCGAGCGGAGCCAGTGGCAGGCTGGCACGCGGAACAAAGCGGGGACGGCTCAGGTTGCCCACATCGTGGAGCCTGCTCAGCGCTCCATGGGCTTCGCGCTCTGACGCCGGCGTGAAACCGGCGACCGGTTTGGGTTCGCCGAGTGCGATCTGGCGGGTGAGCACGAGGCCGAACAGACCACCAAGCCCACCGGTCATGGCGACAACCAGCGGCTCCATGCCGAGACCAAAGGCCAGGAATGCGACGGTCTGGGATGCCACACACACACCAGCAGCTGCCAGGCCTCCCGACGGCACACCTTCCGGCTCCAACAGTCGTGCCGCCACGGCTCCAGTGGCAATCGCGGGGAGAACAAGTGCCAGCACGAGCGCTCCCGCCAACAACCACCCATGGCTGCCGAGCAGCAAGGGAAGTTCGGACACCACGAATATCGCGGCTGCGAGCTGTACGACCACGGGCGCCCGCCGCCAGTCGACCATGCCAACATCCACGAACCCGCCCGCTCGAAGCTTTAGTACCAGGGACCCCACCAGTGTGATCACGGTGGGTCCCACAGCGAGCAGGATGCCCACCAAGAGCGGCCAGAGCATCTCTTTGAACAGCGGTATGCCATGGGCATCCACAGCCAGATCGTTCATTTCCGGAAGCAAGGACTCGGTCGCCATGAAGAGACCGAATGCCCCTGCAAACCCCAGGACCGAGAGGCCAAGGCCCCAAAGCACCGATCGACCCTGCGCAGGCGTCAGGCGCATCCCAGCGGCGCCCACCAGACCGATGAAGAGCCCAAGGAGGGTCAGGCCTCGGCTGGGCATGTCTCGGTTCACCACGTCGATGCCTACATCCTCTTCGTAGGCCACGGCCCCAAAGGTGCCCGTCGCGGGTGCCCATCGAAACACTCGAATCCCAGCTCGAGAGACCCGGTCGGGGATGAGGATGTTGGGGTGGACCTGGATGTCTGCCAACAGCAGCTCTCCATCGGGCAGTCGATCTCGCAGCCGTGCGGTCACCGCTGCAGACGGTGTCGATCCGACCGCGCCGAGCTCCAGGTCTGCCCCGAGCAGCAGCTGCATGCGGTCGTCAGATATTCCCCGTACCTTCGGATTGTCTTCGGTTGCCAGGACCACCATGTCTCTTAGAATCCCACACTGCTCCTCGCTTCCAGCGCAGCGTGGATACACCCCCATGATGGGCCGGTCATTGAAGTCCAGCGTGTCTTGCACCTGCAGCCACGCTCGCTCTACGGCCAGCTCCGTCGCGTCATCGAACCGCTCGAAGGCTCCATGGTCGCCAGCGAGGAGCCAGGCTCCGGGCCATACGTTGCGAAACATCTCGTCGGCATTCGCGAGTCTCGGCTCCGTCTGGTCGAGTCCGACCTGCGCCGCGCGTCGCAGACGAGCGGCCTCGGGCGTGTCGTTGGTTCCCACTGTGTCCAAGACCTGTTGGTACAGGCGTGCGGCTTCGCGGAGCTCCTCTGCGGCCACATCGGTGGACAGAGCCAGCTGGTAGCGGGTCTGGGCTTCGGACAGGGAACGTTCGGCCGTGGCGGCGTCGGCGACCGTGGACAGCAGTAGAGTGAGGAGGACCATGCAGCACCAACCCTTCTGACTGTTCATTCCAATTTCTCCGAGCGCTTGTTGCCGATCCTACACACACAGGGCACGAGCCCGGCCCACTAACCCTCCGGCTGCTGCGGCGTTTGCTTGGGTTCTGGGGCGGACCCGATTCTGCCCCTCACTCAAAGTGGTTCTGCCGTCGGCCGTGATTCAAGAGATATTCGTATCGCTGCGTCGTGAGCGAGAACTGACAGCCCACGCCCACGATGCTGCGCATCGTGCCCTCGATGTATTCGGTGTATTCGTAGTCGCACTGGGCCTCTCGAAAGGCCTCCCAGGCCTTCTTCGATGCGTTGAGCGACCGCTGCACGGAGTACCCCTCGGGCGTGTATTCGTCGTAGCTCTTTGCCGCCGCATCGAGCTTGACGTGCACCTCCGCGAGCAGGGTCTCCCACACTTTGAGTTCCGTGGCGATGCAGCCCGTGATGCCCATGGTGGTGCCCCCTTGGGGGCGGTCCTGGCAGAGGTTGGCCCAGCGCTTTTCGCAGTCCTTGACCGCGGTCGCCGGAGGGGCATCCTTGAGGCACTGACGCACCCAGGCTTCGGGCTCCGGCAGCGGCGGGGGCTCCGGCGAGGGGGGCGTCGGGTCCGCTGCGGCGATGGTGAAGAAGGGCAGGGTGGCGAAGAGAGTCCACACGGCAGACTCCGTGGTCGACGAGGTGGTGGGCGGGAGTGTTTGCCGGCCCCGGTGATGGGGTGACGGAGGGTCGGAACAGTTCAGGTTGTGGATTGCGGGCGGTTGAGAAACGCTTCAAGATCGGCGGAGTACGGCCAGCCTCGGCCCCGAACGACGTCGCGGACTTCGGTGGCGAGGGCGCGCGCCTGCACGGTGTCGCCCGCCCGGTCGAAGGCTTGTGCCGCCCACCAGAGCGCTGCGGCCTCACTCTCTTCGATCGCCGGAGGCTCACGGAGTGTGGCCACGGCTTTGCGCAGGGCGTCGAGATGTCGATCGAGCCGCTCCAGGTCGGCGTCCTGCCGTGCTTCGATGCCCGCCCGTACGACTGCCACGCCCACCTCGCCGAGTGGGGTGTCGACCTCGGCTCCCAGGGCTTCGATGCGCTCGGAAAGGTTCGCGGGCAGCTCGTCGGGCAGGAACACCTGCTTGCTGAGCACTTTGAGAGCGAGGTCGGACCACGACTGCTCGGTGGCTTCGGTCAATACCTGCTCCCACGTGGCTCTTGCGGCCTCTTTTTTTCCTTCGAGAAAGTCCAAGCACGCGAGCTTGTAGCGTGTATTCGCGACCAGTTCCTTTGCTCCGATGGCTTCGCGCAGGGCGAGCGAGGCCTGGTAGTGATCGCGAGCCTTGGCAAGGTCGCGGAGTCGTACGGCTTGCTGGCCCACCAGTGCATGCATTGTGGCTGCACCTTTCCGGTCGTCGAGCGCGAGATCGATGTGCAGGGAGCGCTCGAAACAAGCCATGGCTTCATCGTCATGGTGCCGCAGCTTGGCCAGCTTGCCCAGATAGTAGTTGCGCATTGAGATGCCCTTTTTGTAGTTTCGCGCGGTGTCGAGCTCGAGGGCATGGGTGTAGTGCTGCTTGGCGAGGTCGTAGTCGCCGCTGCTCTTCGCGTTGGTACCGAGGTGGGAGCGAAGCCGGGCCTCTGTCTTTTTGTCTTCGAGCTCTACGGCAAGTTCGACTGCCTTCTGTAGGTGGTGCGCTTCGCGTGCCCAGTCCTTTTGTTTCTCGGCAAGTGTGGCGAGCCTGGTGTGAAGGGTGCGGGCCCCCTCGAGGTCGCCCAGAGCCTCGTCGATGGCAAGCGACTTCTCGTACAGGCGCGTGGCCTCATCCGAGTCACCCCCTTCCGACGCATTGCGGGCCAGGTAGTAGTAGGTGAACGACAAGCCCCGCTGGTTGTCCAGGCGCGTGTGGAGCGCGATGGCGCGCTGGAAGTACTGGTTTGAGCGCTCCAGGTCGCCGGCCTTGAAGCAGATGTTGCCCAGTCGGGACAGCTCCGTGCCTTGCTTCTTATGGTTTTCCGTGCGCTCGTGGATGGCGAGGGACGATAGGCACAAGCGCTCGGCTTCCGCATAGTTCTCAGCGCGGCTGGCAATCTTGGCGAGCCGCCACTGGCCCGAGCCCACGCTGGATGCCCGTCCGAGGCCCTGGTCGATCTCCACCGAGACCCGAAACAGCCGGGCAGACTCGGTATCGTCGCTGCGGCTCTCGGCCACACTCGCTAGGTTGAAGTAGTTGTCGGAGAGGTCTTCGAGGTAGCTGTTGGCCTCGTTGATGGCCACGGCCGCGCGGTACAGCCGCACAGCTTCTTCTTGTTCGCCGCGTTCCTTCGCGAAGATGCCCAGGTCGTTGTAGCTCTTGGCGATGCCCCGGCTGTGTTCGAGGGTCTCGAACATCGCCAGTGCGCGGGTGGTGAGGGCTGTGGCCTCGGCATTCTCGTCGAGCTGGTAGCAAATCCAGCCGATCTCGCGGATGGCGGTGGCCTGGATGTCGGGCAGATCGGCTTCTTCGGCACAGCGAAGTGCTTCTTCCTTGAGCGATTTTGCCCGCTTGTACTCGCGTAGCTTCTCGGCCCGCAGGCCCAAACGAAGGGCGGCACGGGCCCGTGGACCGGGCTCCCCGAGGGTCTTCGACTCTGCGTCGAGGGCGGCGAGGACCAGATCCAGCTGGTTCACCACGCCCAAAAGGAACAAGCGGTCGGCAGCCGTGCAGAGCATCTGCACGTCGGCGGCGCTCGGCGTCTCCTGAAGGGCCGCCAGCAGTGGCTCAAAGCCGGGGGCACGGTCCACGCCCAGTCGCACCACGAGGTCGGTGACCGCGGCACTCACCAGGGAGGCCGTCTCCGGCGCGACCCCGGCTTCCGCGGTGGCGTCGAGCAGCTCGGTCACGAGGTGGGCTCGACCCTGGTCGCAGGCGCGGCCGAGAATCACCCCCAGCACACCGCGTAGGCTGGCAAAGCGTCCGGCTCGCTCCGCGAGGGCCAGCAGGTCGGCGGAGGCTTGGATGCGGGGATCGATGCGCTCCGCCAGGAGGAACTCCAGCATCCGATCGAAAGCGAAGCGCACGTAGCACTCGTCGTCTCGCCACTCTTCCAGCAGCACTCCGAGGTCGAGGAGCTGAATGTAGGCGCTGTCTCTCTGAAAGCTTCCGAAGAGCGGGCGGAGTGCGGGCATGGCGGCCAGAGCATCGCGGGGGAGACTGTCGATGTCGGCTCTGTCGAGCTCCTTGACGAGGCGCTGGAGAAAGCGGAGGCGGTTGGGGAAGCCCCCTCCAGGGGTGCCAGACTCCACCACGGCCGTGTCGATGTAGAGCTTCATCGCAGCATCGACCCGGAGATTGCCCGGCAGTGCTCGTCGGTGATGGGCAGCCATCACAAGGCGCGCCATCAAGGGCTCGCGGAGCAGGGCACGGGTGTGGCCCATCGGGTCGAGCGCGTCGAAGTCGGTCTGGGGGCAGAAGCGAGCCACGCCGGGGTCTTCGGGGTCGTCTGGATCGGTCACCCGATACTGTCGATATGCCTCGTAGAGCTCGGCCACTTCCTCGTCGGTCACGGCCTTGAGCTTGGCCACAGGCACGGGCTGCGTCTGCCCGTCCACCACCTCTTCCACCGTCACATAGGGGCCGAGACCTCGCGTGCCGAAGCGCGCGTCGGGGGGCAGGCGACGCTGGGTGCCGTCGCGCACGCTGGCCACCACTCGAAACCAGGGGTGCGCCTTGGCTTGGTGTACCAGGGCGTCGAGCTCGCGCACCAGGGAAGCCACGTCGCCGGGAAACTCATTGACGGCGTCGACCACGAGGATGAACCGGTGCCCTGTGTCCTCGAAGAGGGGGGTGGCGGCCGAGAGGAACTCCTCGAGGTAGGGCATGCCGGTGGACACGCCCAGGTCGCGCAGCAGGCGCTGGGACACGTCGGGCTCCGAGAGAGCGCTCGCCCGATAGAATGCCACCGGGTGTCCCTCAGCCTGCCAGCGGTCCACGCAGCGGGCGATGAACGAGCTCTTTCCGATTCCGCTGGCACCGCCCACCACCAGCCCCGTGCGGGTGCCGGCCTCAAACTGGGCGAGGGTGTCGGCCAGCGAGACCCGGTCGATGGTGGCCTCTCGCAGGTACTTGCCCGACTGGATGAGCGCATCGAGGCTGCCCGCGCTCACCCGCCCGGTCGCTGCGGCGAGGGCTTCGCGTGTGAGGGTGTCGGCGGTAAGCAGGCTCACATCCAGAGCCTTCCGCTCGAGCAGTGTGCGCCAGTGGGCCAGCCGAGAGGCCTTTTCCACATGCTCACCGCTCGCCGAGACGTAGATGACCGTGCGCTTGGTGTTGCCCTCGAACAGGAGCACGTCTTTCCCCATGCCGGGAAGACCGCCTTCCTCCACGTCGTCGACATCAAAAAATGCAAAGAGGGGAAGCGTGACGCCGGTGCTGGGATGGCGCAGAAACAGCGGTGAGATGGTGGGGTCGAGGTCGACCGGGTCGATGGGGGTGAACCCGCCCGTGGGGTTGCTTCCATGCAGCCGCATGCCCTCAGGCACTCCCTCTCGGGTGCGCACGTGCCAGAGCTCATACCGCGCCAGGAATCGAGTCTCCTGGAGAATCTCCCGGAGCAGGGGCAGGTAGGTGTCGACCTCTCGCCGCGCGCGCTCTCGGCTCTGGTTGAAGCCGTGGGCAAGGCTGTTGCGGTAGCTGATGAGCGCCTGGATCTTGCCGAGCTTCTTGGTGCGGGTGCGGTTTTCGCCACCGGCATCCACGTAGTGAGTGGTCACCAGAAAGCGCTTGCGGCACTTGACCTCGAGGGTGCGGTAGGCGGCCTCCACCTCGGGCGCGAACAGCTCCACCCGGGCGTCGCGCAGCGCGGGCAGGGTGCGCTGAAGCACCAGGTTCCAGGCGCTGATGAGCGGGCGACGCAGGTCGCGGGCGAGGGTCTGGTTCACCCGAGCACTGCGCACACCATCGGCGTGGAGATACTCGCTCGCCACCTGCAGAGCGAGCATCTTCAACGCTGCAGTGAACGTGTCGACCAGGAGCTTGCACTGCATGCGTGGGTCAGGCTCGCGGAGCAGGGCCGCCCAGGCGCGAGCGACCGGGTACGGAAAGGTCAGCGCGACCTCACGGTCAAAGGGATCCACATCTCCAGGCAGCTCGTCGGGCGCACCTGTGCTCGGAGAGCCCTGCACGGTGGCTGCGGAGCCGGCAGTCGCTGCGGCAGCGGCGGCCGCGCGTCGCTCGAAGGAGGCAGCAGGCACCTGCG
>CAJWOS010000163.1 GCA_913044235.1 uncultured Pseudomonadota bacterium | reverse complement strand
GGGTCCACTCCGAGAATCGCGCCACTTTGGTCGTCGGCGTCAGACAAGACCACAATGTGCAACGCGGCGTCCGGACGTCGGAATCCCCGGTTGGAAGCGCTGCGGAGGGGCTCGGTGAGCGCACGTGTGGCCGCACCCAGGCCTCCGGTGGGTGCGGTACCAGCAGGAACATCAAGGGCTCGTGCGACGGCCGCCGGGCCGTCGTCGGTGGATGGAGTGATGATCCAAGGGTCGCCCTGCAAGAGGCCGATGTCGTCGGACGCGATGTCGGTGGAAACCACGCCGACCTGCCATGCAAGCTTTCCGGCATCCAGTGCTTCGACGAGATTGGAGGCGGCTGCTGCAAGAGCTGCACGTGCGGGTTCCATGCTCGCCGTGTTGTCGACCACGAAAAGCAGATCCACACGAGGACGATCGAGCTGTCGAAAGGTCTCGGTGACTTCGATCGGATCCGGCTTTGCGTCGATGTTGTCCCGGACCACGATCTCTGAACATCCAGCCATGACAGTCGCGATGCCGGCGATGCCGGCAAGAGATGGAGGGCGATGGTCGAGCTTGGCGCGCACGTCGAGTCCGGCGGAAAGAGGAGCGGGTACGCTCCAACGTGCCACGACTTCGGCAGACCGACAACGATGGAGCGGGAGGGACGCTCACATCCGTGTTCAGCGGCGCCCGATGTGTTCGCCGGGGATGAACTGCCAGATCTCGACATCAGTGACAAACTCGTTCCGGCGGGACTGCCGCATCATTCGGATCCGACGAATGCCCCGCTCGTGATTGAGGCGATACTCACGGTGGGTCTTGATGGTCTCGCCAACCTGTGGGGGCAGGCCGATCAGGCGCATCACATCTGCGCGTCGCATCGGCTCTGGAAGGGGGATTCGAAGCATGTAGATGCGATCGTCGACCGCTCGGATTGTTCCGCGCTCAAGCTCGAGCTCTTCACCCTTACCGGGGGACAGGTCGCTGGATTTTGTGAGGCTGCCCAGCTGTGCGAGGACCTCTGCGCGGACCTCGGAGAGGGGATGGCCGCAAAGGTACTGCACATCCACCAGCACACCGGGGGGCCGCTCATATGCTTCGGGTTGCTCGACGGCTTTGGCCTGTGGAGCGATGGGTGTCAGTCGGGGTTCGGGGACGCCGGGGAGTACGGGCTCCGAGTCGGCACAACCGATGGCAAGGCCACCGAGCAGGGCAAGGATTGGACGCGCAGCGCTATGGATTCGCATGCTGCAATGATACCCCCCTGGTGCCGTACCGTGCGGGGATGTCCCCCAGGATTCGAGGAAGTCCATGAGTGATGAAACCGTGTCGGCTGGTCCAGATGGGCTGCAGGTGACCGTGCTGCTGTTTGCCGCTCTCCGGGAACAGCTCGGTGAGCCACAGGTGGAGCGGCGTGTGCCGACTGGGATCACCGCGCGGGCGCTCTACGAGAGCATGTTTCCGGCAACGTCGGCCGGGCGGATGCCCGTCATGTTTGCGGTGGACGAGGTGTATGCCGCCCCAGAAACGGTGCTTCACGACGGCGCAACGGTGGCGTTTTTGCCGCCTCTGGGGGGCGGATGACTTCACGGGTTGTGCTCACCCATGCGCCGCTGTCGGAAGCCGCCGTGCGGGCCGTGGTCGTCCATCCCGCCGCGGGTGCGGTCCTGGTGTTTCATGGCATCACGCGGGACCACTTTGAGGGGCGCGCGGTGCTCGAGCTGTCCTACGAGGCCTACCCTGGGATGGCGGAAGCGCAGATGGGTGCGATTGTGGCCGAGGCCGAGACGCGCTGGCCTGGGGTTCGCGTGGCCATTGCCCATCGCCTGGGTGTGGTACCGGTCTCCGAAGCGAGCGTCTTGATCGGTGTCTCATCGCCCCACCGTGGAGACTGCTATGCGGCCAGTCGCTTCGCGATCGACACGCTCAAGGCGCGGGTTCCGATCTGGAAGAAAGAGCACTACGCTGATGGTTCGGCCTGGAAGGCGAACCAGGAGAGCGGCCGGGGGGTCCTGGTCGCAGGCACGGAGAAGTCATGAACCACACTGGACGCCATCATCGACCATTTCGCGAAAAGGTTCACGGAAGACCCTCCCGCACAGAGGTGAATCCGTATGTGGCTCTCCATGAGCAGTTTGGCCCGCCCGTGGTCACCGCGGAAGGTGCGCTCGACTGGACCGGCCGATGGGAAGACTGCTTCGAGCGGACCGCTCCCCTTCACGTGGAGGTGGGCTCGGGCAACGGTTTCTTCCTTGCGGGCATGGCCTCACGCCATCCGGATCGCAACTGGTTGGGCATCGAGATTCGCTACAAGCGCGTGGTGCTGTGTGCGCGAAAGCTTGAGGCCGCCGGTGTCCGCCACGGGCGGATCGTTCGCTACGATGCTTGGTGGCTCGATGATCTCTTTGGCCCCGCGTCGATCGATGGCTTGTACGTGAACCATCCAGACCCGTGGGTGAAGGTCACGGATGCTCGCAAGCGGCTGATGGGACGATACTTTGCGGAGCTCGCCAGCATGGTGCTGAAGCCGGGCGCAGAGCTTCGCTTGAAGAGCGACTTTGCTCCGAACCTCGATGGCCTCGTTCGGGGCGCAGAGGGACTGCCCTTGCGGATCCTGGGACGGTCGGCCGATGTGCGTCGCGACGGCTTGCCGTGGGACGAGCACGACGACGTCACCACAAACTACCAGTCGAAGTTCGACCGGAAGGCGGCGCCGGTGCATGCGCTTCGCATCATACGCGATGTCGGGCCCGCCCCCACGTTGACTGCGGTGCGGCAGGGAGGCCTGCAAGCGCCCGTCGCGGGCTCGTCCTCCACGGAGCGGCCCATGATGGGGGATGGGGATTAGTTCCCGCTGAAGGTGCCTTCCGTGAGGTCGAGTCGGATGCCCATGGCAGGGCCATCAGAGACATCCACCACGTTGTCTTCAAATGCGAACCGGGCATCGTCTGCATCGGGGCCATCGCCTTTGGGATCGACGTATGCGCGAATCACGACTTGGCGGGGGGTGCCAACCGGCAGCACGAACTTTCCAGGCCCCTGCAGCTGGATGGATGCCAACACCTCGGATTGGTTGCGTCCTGGTGGAACCAGGTCCATGTGGATCAGGCCGCCGCTGGGAAAGTCATCAATCGTGACTTCACCTTCAATCCGGAACTCCGTGGGGGGAACAGTGCTCGGGATGCTCACGCTTGAGCCCTCGTCTTGGCTCTTGAGAAAGGGGTCTTCGTACTCGGGTCGATCTTCACCCGTCCCTTCGGTCCAAAGATGCTTGCCCTCCATCCAGCCCCGCTCTTTGAGAAGGTCGGCGAGAGCGGTCCCGATGATGGCATGACCGCGTGCAGTGGGGTGCATCTTGTCCAGAAAGAGGTCGTCGCGAGAGAGGCCGGATTCCTTGAAGAGTGCCGGTACATCAAGCAGCGGAGCCCCATGTCGCTTGGCGGTCTCGCGCATGACCTCGCGGTAGGGGTTCCAGGCCTTCATGGCCCGTGCGTCGCCCTCGGGTCCGATGTCCTCGTTGTTCGACAGCAGCAAGAACACCACGTCTGCATCACGCGTGCGCGCAATCTCGACAAGGTAGTCGAGATTGTCCGCATAGTCGTTGATCTCGACGCGCCTTCGGCCAATCTGGCCGCGATCTTCGCTGGACTGCTGCCAGTCGACCACCCGGACCTTTTCGATCTGGGGCCGGACCCGCAGCTTCCAATCGGCCACCCGAAAGACTGCACTGGTGGTGAGTGCTCGCTTGACTCGACCGATGCTGCTTTCTTCAAAACCGGTGAGGGTAGCGATGGTCTCCTTGTCTACGAATGCATCGAAGTTGTTGTCGCTCCAGAGATTGCCGATCACAAAGAGGTCGGGCTCGGTCGAGAGCCCTCGAAGCCGCAGCAGGTTGAGGGACTGGTACGTGGAGTAGCCAGGGGTGGCCCCAATGACTGGCTCGACGGAGTCCCCGAGAAGATCTCCGGCCACACTCGAGAACACTTCGTTGTCTTGGACGCCAAATCCGAACACGCTCGAGTCTCCGGTGGTGATGAGGCGCCGGATCCCGTCGGGCTTGGGGATGGCAATCTCTGGACCCCGCAGGCCGAGACTGTTGATGGTGAGGGTGACACCACCATCCGGATGCCGGCCGGGAACGTACTCGTAGATGAGGTAGGGATGCCCCTGCATCACGCTCACGCCCTTCCGCGGGCTCGGCGGTGGGGATTCCCACGCTGAGAGCTCTGCGGCATAGAGCACGGTGACGATTCCTTCGAGCCCGAGCCAAGCGCCTGTACTGACCGCAAGGGCGAACAACAGGCGGCGGGTGAGGGGGATGCGACGCGTTCGGTAGCGGAGCATGGGGTTCCTGGAGAGGCCGGATGGAGGCCCATTGTACGGGTTGGGACAGTACGGGGAAAATATGCAGTCTCACTCGGGTGGCGCAGACCCGGCTGCACGATCCTCGATGCCCAGTCGGCGGAGGTTTTCCCGAGCGCTGCGATTGTCGGGGTCGATGCGGAGAACTGCGCGCCAGGCTTCCTCGGCAGCTGCCGGGTCCCCTCGAACGGCGCGGATGCGTCCAAGCTCGCCATGTGCTGGGGCAAAGGTGGGATCGCTGAGCACGGTCTGCCGGAAATCGCGCTCCGCATTGTCGAGTTGTTCGAGGTCCCGGTACGCGAGTCCGCGTAGGAAGTAGGCCTCTGCCGAATCGCCCATCACGATCGCTCGCTCTGCATGTACCAGGGCTGGTGTGGGGCGTTCGGTCTGCAAATACAACCGAGCGAGGGCGAGGTTGGGGGCGGCGGATCGTCCTTCTGCCCGACCGGCAGCCCGCTCGAGAGTGGTCTCGGCTTCTTCGATGCGTCCGGTCTCGGTCAGAAAGACCCCCAGGCGATGCCAGGCGAGCCACTGCCGCGGATTGGCTGCCGCGGCCTCCCGAAAGTAGCGCTCGGCAGACACGGTATCGCGGCGGAGGCGGGCCACCCGTGCGAGGCCCGTAAGGGCTTCCAAGTCGCCGTCTGCCATCTTTTCGGCTTCTGCAAAGTGACTCTGGGCACCGTTGAGATCGCCTTGTGCAAGAGCCATTGTGCCCAGCAGGACAAGTGGCTCGGAACTGGTGGGCGCGATCATTCGGGCGGTGGTGGCAAACCGGTTCACATCGGCCCACGCCGCACTGCCGGGTCCTTCTTTCACGGCAATCTCGAGTGCTTTCTGGGCATTTTCGATGTGTGGACCGACGAGTGCTCGCAGTGCACGCTCGCCACCATCGTCCGTTGCGAGACCGCGTGCCTTGTCGAGTGCTCCAGCCACGTCGCCTCGAGCGGCATCGTCGAGTAGCTCGAGGAAGCGCCGTCGGGTATCGAGACGGCTGGTGAGGGCTGCTGCTCCGATCTCGGCATCATCGAGGCTCCAGATTCGCTCGGCTGGCGCCAGGTGAGGAGCAAGCGAGGCGAGATGCAGCTCGATTGGGCCGCGCACGGCGGTGGACAGCCACCACTGGCGTGGCTCCGGGTTGGCGCCGGAGCGCCAGGCGACCAGCGTGTCTCGGTCCCCCACGGCCATACTGGCCAGGGCGAGTCCGTTGGGAAAGCCGAGCTGGCGCATGGTGGTGCGCTGATCCGCTGTTCGTTTCTCGAGCCTGGAAAGCGGGAGCGAGTGCCCCGAGGCCACGAGCAAGAGGCTGTCTGCGCCCGTCGGCGGGAGCCAGACTTGTACCGACTCGAAGTGGGCGGCGACGCGACGGGCAAGATGTGCGGGAGCTCCCGATGCGAAGTGATCGAGGTGCAGGCAAAGCACGTACACCCCATAGTCGTCGAGAGCGCTTCTCACGGCTGCGAAGTGAGCGTCTGTGGGCGCGGCGTGGTTGGCGTCGGACCATGCGGCATGGCTGATATCGACCACGGCCGCGGGACGAGCGGTGCGGCGAAGCACCGAGTCGGGATGCTCGGGCCACAGCCTCACGCCGGGACCGAGCCAGCGGCTGCGCCGTGAGGGCGCCAGGAGTGCGATGTCCTGGATGATCGTGGGCGTTGGGGTGGCGATGTCGATGGTGGTGGGCGACGAGTCGGCGAGTCCTGCGAGTGCGTTGCCGCCGTCGTCCCCCAGCACGACGATGCGATCGAGTCTGGGCGCCAACATTCCCGCCAGCAGGCCGGCGAGCACCTCCGCCTCTGCCGCACGACCCGAGGGGCGCGTGAAGCGACCGCCAACATCGGCGATGAACGGCAGGGTGTCCAACGTCTGGGAGGCCACACCCCAGTCTTCTGGCGCGGCGAGAACCGCCCCGACACTGTGCCCATCAAGACGAGCACCGCCTGCGGAGAGCGCTACGGAGCGGTCGAGGTGTGCGGTCCACCGCTCCGCGCTCCGCAGCCCGTCGAGCGGAGAGAGGACGAGCAGGTCGATGGGAAGCGCGGTGCCCCGCCAGATTGCGACGGCAGCCAGTGTGCCGGGCAGCAGCCCCGAAGCCTGCACGATGCGGCTGGGCGCAAGAAGTGCGGCAATACCTGTAAAACCGGCTGCGAGAGCGACAGGCGCGACACCGGCTCCATTCACTTCGCTCACACCGACGAACAAGCCGGCGGCGATGGCGATCGCACGCTCGGGAAGCACCCGCGCGCCACCCACTACAGACCCGACCGCGGCGCCAAAGCCGACGCCGATTGTGGCTGCGAAGAGTGCCGTGCCGATCGAAGGCGACCAGGTTGGGCCGAACGCGGCAGATGTGGTGGTGGTCACCAACCGAGTCAGCCCCACGGAATGTGGAAGGAGCAGGGCGAGCAGGGCGCTGAGTGTGGCGACCGAGACCCAGGCCATCCACGGCTTGAGGGTGGCCTTTTGGGCAGTGAACGGCAGCACAAGCGCGGCCATGATGAGCGCGGAAAGCACCGGCGCAGCAGAGGGGTCGAGAGACGGCTGAAGTACGACCATCGTGTGTACGGCGAGGGCGGCGACGGCGGCGGCGGCCAACGCGCCTACGATGCGGTCTGAAAGAGTGTGGGGCATCGTGGCGGTCGGGAGTGCCTGGGGCGCGCCCAGGAGACCGAGTCCCACGAGGAGCGCAACGACGGGAGCGGGAAGCACGAAACCGAACAGAAACATCGCGCAGAAAACAATGCCGTCGTGCGCGCGGATCACATCGATGCGCCGAACAGGAGCCCAGAGGGCAGCGATGGCAATCCCAAGCCAGCATGCAGGGAGACCCGCTCGAGGGAGCAATAGCCATCCCACCAAACGCGCGAGTCCATCGGTCCAGATCCCGCACGTCAGAGCCAGTGCAACCGAGACCCCAACGCCTGCCCAGTGCGTAAATGGCCGAGCGACTACGCCTCCCGGAAGCGCTCGACTGATTCCGAAGGCAAACAGCAAAGCGCCCCACGGCAAGAGCAGAGTTTCGAGAGGAATACCGTAAGAATCTGCGGCAACTCGCTCGAACAAGCCGACAAGTGCACCGACACAGACTGCGGGAAGCACCGCACGGAACTGGCTGGTTTGATCATGCATTGTTGAGCACTCTATCCGCGACGACACGCCAGCACACGTACGACACAAGCAAGAATGTCGTGTTCGCGAGAATGTGGGCGGCTGCGCACATTGACCTGGAGGAGTTTCTATTGGTAAACCGACCTCGGACGAACACGGTCTCGCGCATCTTGGGTTGACCTGTCAACATTTCATCCGTTACTCTGTGTTCGTCTGATTTTGTCTCACCGCGCTCCTGTGCCCCTATTGGAAGGACCTATGGGCCTCTTCAATCGCAGTCGCCCCTCCATCGGCCTCGACATCGGTTCCAGCAGCATCAAGCTGATGGAGCTCGAGCAAGGCAAAGATGGTCGGAACCGTCTGAAACACTTTGCGATGGCTCAGCTTCCCCCTGAAGCCATTGTTGATGGTGCGGTGATGAATACCAACGTCATCGTCGATGCCATCCGTGAGCTTGTGCAACAGCACAAGATTAAGGCCAAGGACGTCGTGGCCTCTATCTCCGGCAACGCCGTCATCATCAAGCGGGTCACCCTCCCGCAGATGAGCTTCGACGAGCTGGAAGAGTCCATCCAGTGGGAAGCCGAACAGTACATTCCGTTTGACATCAGCGATGTGAACATCGATGTGCAGATTCTCGATGGAACCAGCGACGATCCTGGACAAATGGACGTTTTGCTCGTCGCTGCGCGGAAGGAACTCGTCAACGAATATCAGTCGATCATCTCGCAAGCAGGGCTGCGGCCGGCAGTCGTGGATGTGGATGCCTTCGCCGTAGCGAACATGTTTGAGCTTTGCTACGAGCCGCCCGAAGACACCGTCGCATTGGTGAACATCGGTGCGAGCACCGTGAACATTCATCTCCTCCGAGGCGGTGTGAGCGCATTCACTCGCGACATCGGCATCGGAGGCCGGCAGTTCACGGAGGAGATCCAGCGCACGCTCAACATCTCCTACGAAGAAGCGGAGGCGATGAAGATTGGCGGCCACGACGACGACGAATCTGCGGTTGTGCCCGAAGAGATCGAGCGGGTGCTTTCGAGCGTGGGAGAAAATCTCGCCACGGAAGTGCAGCGCAGCTTGGACTTCTACCTTTCCACGTCCGCCGACACGGGAATCGGAAGCGTCTTTCTCAGTGGCGGTGCTGCCCGCACGCCAGGGCTGAGTCGTGCCATTGAGCGGCAGACAGGCTTGCCCGTAGAGGTCATCGACCCCTTTCGGCAGATCCAGATCGACGAGCGAAGCTTCAATCCTGCCTACCTCAACGACGTTGCTCCTCAGGCAGCAGTGGTTGTGGGGCTCGCGATGCGCAAGGCAGGTGACCGATGATTCGCATCAACCTTCTGCCGGTAAAGACTTCCCGGCGCCAGGAAGAAGTCAAAACCGAGCTCATCCTCACGGGGCTTGGCGCAGGGGTCACCACGCTTGTGGTGGTCGCACTCCTGGTGCTTCAGACCGCTCAGGTGAACCGTGTCAAGGCAGAGAATGCCAAGCTGCAGCGTGACATCGAGCACAAAGAGGAAATTCTTCGCGAAGTTGAAGAGATGGAGAACATGCAGCAGGAGCTTGAGAAGAAGCTGGGGGTGATCGCCACACTCAAGCGGAACAAGAGTGGTCCTGTGATGATGCTCGATCAGCTTTCACAGGCCACGCCAGAGAAGCTGCAGCTGCAGTCGCTCGACGAAAAGGGTGGGAAGGTAGACTTCACCGGCGTCGCCGTCAGCAACGAGGTCATCAGCCAGTTCCTCTCCAACCTCGAAAAGTCGCCTCGCTTCACTGATGTCTTCCTCAACGAGATCGACCAGATCGAGGAAGGTGGGGTGAAGCTCAAGAGCTTCAGCGTCTCGGCACGACTCGTCAACGAGAAGCCTGCAGCCGATGCAAGCGAAAAGGGCTGAGCCATGAACTTTGCCACGATTCTCGACCGCCTATCGCGCATCGCCCGCAACCAGCGGATCGCGATCTACGTGGGTGTGGTTGCGATTCTCGCGGGCGCTCTCTTCGCGGCCTTCTACCTGCCGACCAGCAGCACGCTGCAGGACTTGGAAAGCAAGCGTCGCGAATATAAGAACAAGCTGGCCAAGGTCGAAGTTCGGGTAGCGAACCGGAACCTTGCGAAAGAACGCCTGCGGCAGTTGCAGGCAGACCTCACGCAGGCGCTGAAAGAACTGCCGAACAAGCGAGAGATTCCGGGCCTTCTCAAGGGTATCTCCACGACTGGAAAGAAGGTGGGCCTTGAGGTTCGCCAGTTCCGGCCGTTGGTGGAGATCAAGCGCGAGTACGTTGCTGAGGTTCCCGTCGAGCTCGAAGTGGGCGGGAGCTTTCACGAAGTGGCGATGTTCTTCGACCGCCTCTCGGACATGAACCGGATTGTGTACGTCAAAGACATCCAGATGGGCGCTCCAGAGGAGCGTGGTGGGAAGGTCTACCTGACGGTCACGGGCAAAGCGGTCACCTTCCGCTTCCTCACAAAGGAAGAGCAGCAAGCTGCGAAGGAAGCCAAGAAAGGCAAGCGTCGTGGTCGCCGTGGTCGCGGCAAGGCCAAGGGAGGCTGAGTCATGCACACTCTTTTCAAGCGCATGACGGTCGCTTCGACCGCCCTGGTGGTCGGTGTGGCGCTCGTCTCCGGATGTGATTTCCTGGTGTCGGGGTCGGGCAACACCCCGAGCAACGAGACCACGGGGCCTGTCAGCCCCACGGCCATGAACAGCGCCAAGCCGAAGGTGGTCACGCAGCAGTTCGTGTACAACCCGATCGGCAAGCGCGACCCGTTCCAGTCGTTCATCAACATCGACGGACCGACTGCCACGGACGGGCCCCCGCCGACCGGCACCCAGAAGTACGAGCTTGACCAATACAAGCTTGTGGGGATTATTTTCGGGATCGAGCGTCCTCGTGCACTGCTCGAAGACCCGGATGAAGTGGGACACGTTGCGGAGATCGGTACCTACGTGGGCCGGAACTGGGGCAAGATCACGATGATCACGAGTGGAGAAGTCGTGGTCACCGAGGAATACCAAACCATCGACGGCGAGCTCGTCGTCACGAACATTTCGATGCGTCTGCCTGGAACAGAAGGCCTTGGAGGGTCTCGATGACTGGACGGACGGTGCAGCTGTGGAACTCCGGGCGGTCGTGGATGCGCGGCACGTCTGGAAGCGGAGGCGACCCGATGCGGAAGGGATACCGGAGCCTGAAGTTGGCAGTGTCCTTGGGAATTGGTGGGCTTTTGCTCACCGCCCAAGAGCATGCTTCGGCCGAAGATCTGAACCTCAATGAGGTGAAGGTGGTGGCGGGAGAGACCACGCAGGTGCAGTTGTACCTGAGTGATGTGGCGCAAGGGTCGGCCGTGAGTACGTTCACGCTGGAAGACCCCAATCGCCTGGTCATCGACATCGCCGACACGACGGCCAACATGGAAGTCACCGCCGTAGAAGGCGATGGAGTCCTGGTCGACCGTGCAGAGGTCGTTTCATTTGATGATGGGACGGGCCTGACCACTCGGATCACGCTGTACCTGAACCGGTCGGCGTCGGAAGTGCAGCCCCAGGTGGTCACCGATGGTGCGCAGGTCACCATTGCGCTGCCCATTGTGGAAGCGTCAGAGGACCCCGTCGGCGATGCCCTGGAGCCTGAGGGCGAGTGGAGTCCGTCGGCGAGCGGGCTTGGCAGCCGGGAGCTGTCCGGTCCTGACCGGCTTGTGGGGGGGAAGACCGTCTCCACGCTCGACTTCAAGGTGCACTCTGACAACCACCAGGTGGTCGTGGGACTTTCTGGAACCAACGACTACACCGTGTCCCAGCCCAGCGACAACCTCATTGTGGTGGACGTACCTGGTGCATTCGTGCCGCAGTCGCTTCGGCGGCCGCTTGACACCGGTGAGTTCATTTCACCGGTCCGCATGGTGCGTGCATACAAAACAGCCACTGGGGCGCGCGTCGCGATCAGCCTTCGCCGCAACGTCAAGTGGAAGCACGCCATCACTGGCGCAGGCCTTGTGGTTCTCGACGTGGAAGTTCCAGCAGACATGCAGGAACAGCAGGATGCATCGGTCGACTATGGAAGCAGCGTCAGCCCGTCGCGGCCCGATGGCGGTGGCAACGCGTACGCTGAAGAAGTTGTCATCGGCGGAGACGGTCGGTCCGTTTCTCCCTCGGCCACCTGGGACCGCGTGGGTATCAACGACCCCACCTCGGCCTTCTCAGGTGCTGCAGGGTTCATGTTTGATGCCCAGTCGTCTTCGTCGCTGCCGTTTAGCGGTCGTCGGATCAGCCTGGACTTCGTAAACGCCGATATCCACAGTATCTTCCGGTTGATCAGTCACGTGTCGCGCCTCAACATCGTTGCGAGCGACGATGTCCAGGGCGAAGTCACGGTCCGGATGACCGACGTGCCTTGGGACATGGCCCTTGCAGCCGTGTTGCAGTCGAAGGGCCTTGGCTCTCAGAGGTTCGGCAACATTGTCCGTGTGGCACCGATTGAGACCATCAAGTCTGAGCAGCAGGCAGCCCTTGAGGCGAAGCGTGCCATCATCGAGATGCAGGACCTTGCGCTGCTTGTGATTCCGCTGAACTATGTGCAAGCCAGTGAGCTCCAGCCGCAGGTCACGGCACTGTTGTCGAGTCGGGGCAGTATCCAAGTCGACGTCACGAGCAACCAGCTCGTCATTCAGGAGACTGAGAAGCGCTTGGTGCAGATTCGTGAGCTGATTCGCTACCTCGATCGACAGACGCCACAGGTCCTGATCGAAGCCCGTATCGTGGAGGCCAACAGCAACGCCGCACAGGCCATGGGTGTGCAGTGGGGCAGCGAAGTCGATGCCACTACCCGCACCGGCTACGGAACCGGGCTGTTCTTCCCCAGTGGTGTGGGCGTCGGTGGTGCGATTGGCCGGACGATGGGCACGCAGGAGTATTACCAGGCCGGTACTGACGCACTGATGGTCGACATGGGTGCGGAGGCTGCCAACAGTGGTGTCGCGTTCAGCCTGGGCAGCATCCCCGGTCTCGTCGACCTCGATGCTCGTCTCAGTGCCCTCGAGACCGACGGCTTCGGGAAGGTCATCAGCCAGCCGCGGATCACCACGCTCGACAACAAGGTCGCGCGGATTGCTCAGGGTCAGCGGATTCCGTTCCTGAGCACGTCGGCCGGTGGTACCAACGTTCAGTTCATCGAAGCGGAACTGTCCCTCCAGGTCACTCCGCACATCACGACAGACGACAAGATCTTCCTCGGGGTGCAGCTCACCAACAACCGGGCTGACTTCTCGCAGCTCGTGATGGGCAACCCGGCCATTCAGACCAAGGAAGTGGCGACCGAGCTGCTCGTGGGTGACGGTGACACGACGGTCATGGGCGGGGTCTTCTCGACGGAGCACAGCTACAGCCAAGACCGGGTCCCTGGATTCTCCAAGATTCCCCTCATCGGGTACCTCTTCAAGAACTCGGCCGAAGCGCTTTCTCGCAACGAGCTGCTCGTGTTCCTGGGCTTCTTCTGGGGGCCCATGCCCTTCATGATCTGGATCGCGACGATCGTCGTGGGCATCGAGCGGGACTGGGAGGACGTCACGGTGTTGCTGGTGCTACAATTGGTCAACGGCACGGTCGGCTACTTCGAGGAACGGAGCGCCGGCGATGCGATCTCAGCTTTGAAAAAGTCCCTGGCGCCCAAGGCCTCGGTCAAGCGCGACGGGCGCTTCACGACCATCGAGGCCAAGGACCTCGTGCCCGGCGACCGCATCAACCTGAAATTGGGCGACATCGTTCCCGCCGACAGTAAGCTCGGCCCGGGCAAGCCCCTCGAGGTGGACCAGGCGGCGCTGACGGGCGAGTCGCTGCCCGTGACGCG
>CAJWOS010000162.1 GCA_913044235.1 uncultured Pseudomonadota bacterium | reverse complement strand
CGCGAACAGGGCGAGCGCGGCGAGCGCTTGGATGCCCGAGCCGCAGCACAGGTCGAGCACCCGCTCACTCTGGGCACGGGGTGCCGTTTGAACCAGGCCATGACTGTCCATACCGATGTACATGACGGGTTCTTCGTCGAGTTGGTCGCCCTCGAAGAGCATGTAGCGATGGTCGGTTGCGAAGAACATGCCTCCGGAGCAGAACAGGTCTACACCGGCCCGGATGGTGTCGTCCGCGGCGGTGAGTACGCCGAGTCCGAGGAGCGCCGCGACCACTTCGGCCCCGAGGAGCGCCTCCACGCGGTCGCGTGGGCAGTCGACCCGGAGCTGAAACAGGCGGATCAAGTCGGCGAGCGGCGTGTGGGGGAGCTGGAAGTGTGCGTGCCAGTCGAGATGGGTGGGCTCGATCTGCTGGAGAGACTCGACACCGAGCGCTTTCGTGATGCCTGCTTCAGAGTAGCCATGGGTGCGCAGTGCGGTCTCAAAGGCACCCAGCACCGTGTCGAGTCGGTAGTGGGGATCGGAGAAGGGGTCGAGCGTGCGGTCGACCGACGTAGGTATCGGGCTGTCTACGCTGGTCGGAGCGGCATCCCAATGGGCGTCTACTGTGAGACCGAAGCGCGCAATATCGTTGCGGAGTTCGCGCAGCTGCTCGCTCAGCTCGCGATGACCGAGGCCAAGGCGGCATCGGAGGGCCACGGTCATTCCACGAGTGGGAGCGCGGCGCGT
Source organism: uncultured Pseudomonadota bacterium (assembly GCA_913044235.1). Lineage (GTDB taxonomy): Bacteria > Myxococcota_A > UBA796 > UBA796 > UBA2385 > CAJWOS01. Next base: position 12,573 of record CAJWOS010000162.1, on the reverse strand, counting down.
GGCCAGCAGCAGCTCGAGTCGTTGCTTGGACAGCGACAGGGGAGGCTGGCGTTGGGTGGGGTCGGCGAGGGTACTCTCGCCCAGTGGGTCGAGCAAGAGGACCGCATGGGGACCGTACTCGGTGACCAAGGGGCCCAGATAGCCATGCTCGGGGAACAGGCGGCTGGTTTCTTTGTAGCGGCCACCCTGCCGAGAGAGCGCGGTGAGCTCCTCGGGACTCCACTGGCGGGTGGTTCCTCCATGGAAGAGTGCCTGGTCGAGCTCCGCCATGAGTGCAAGAGCCGAAGGGGCATTGGGTGGCAGGCCTTCAGGGAAGTCTTCATCGACCAGGGTGGCTTCGTGGTCGGCGTATGCCTTGACAGGTGTGTGGCGCTTGCTGATCCAGCGGTCTTCCAGAGCGAGGTAGTCGATGTCCGTGCGCAGGAAGGTGGCGATGGCCTCTGTGGGGGTCTCTACGATGGGCTGTCCGGCCACATTGAAGCTGGTGTTCAGCAGCACGGGCGGGCCGGGGCGCCGGTCAGCGAGGGTGTTGCACAGCGTGTGGAAGAAGGGGTTGTCTTGTGCCGTACAGGTCTGCACACGGCCCGTACCGTCGGCGTGAGTGATGGCGGGCAGGACTGGATGGTACTCGGGCCGAATGTCGGCCACGAGCAGCATGAACGGACTCTTGGTGCCCAGCGCGAAGACCTCCGAGGCACGGTCGAGGGGTATGACCGGGGCGAAGGGTCGAAAGGCCTCACGGAACTTCACCCGCGCATTGATGACATCCTTCATTCGCTCGAAGGTGGGGTCTGCCAGGATGGACCGGTGGCCGAGTGCTCGGGGCCCGTACTCGCAGCCGCCTTCATAGCGAGCGACGATACTGCCGGTAGAGAGTGCGTCAGCCACCACCGCAACCATGTCGTCGGGGGACTTTCGCTCGACGATCAGCAGGTCGGAGTGTGCCTCGATGGCTGCGTCGATCTGGCTGGTTGTGGCGGGCTGTCCGAGCGTTGCGACCCGCAGCGGCGGTCGGAGTGTGCCCCCTTCGACCTCGGCGTAGGCCCACAAGGCACAGCCCGCTGCAACGCCATTGTCGGCTGCAGCTGGGAAGATGAAGATGTCGTCGAGCCCGCACTGCTGAAGGATCTTGTAGTTGGCAACGGAGTTGAGGGCCACACCACCGGCCATGCACAGCGTGCGCAGTCCGGTCTGGGCCATGGCCTCCGAGATGATGTGGCAGAGGGCATCCTCGAGCTCTTTTTGCACCTTGTGCGCGAGGTCTACCAGCCAGGGCCGCATGTAGGGTCGACCGTCTGCGGTGTTGTAGATGCGCTCAAGGGCCGCCACTTCGAGGAAGATGTCGTAGGCCGACATCGACACGCGGGGCTCGCCGGGGACCGGCTGGAGCCAGCGGTGCCACTGCGGCTGGGGCCCACCGAAGGCGGCAAGTCCCATGAGCTTTCCTGCCTCGGCGAAGCGGATGTTGGTGCCGATGCGGGTCTCGAAGCCGGCTTTTCGTGAGATGTGTTCGTAGAGGAAGCCCAGGGTCGAGAGCGACGCGAGATGAGCTTGCACCCGTTCATGGTGGAAGGGCTCCAAGCGACCGTTGCGAGCGGTGTAGAGGGTGTAGGACTCGGTCTTCCAGCGGCCATCGGATGTGCACTCGGTGGAGCCGCTGCCATCGGACACGAACACCAGCGCGTCGTCCATTCCGGAGGGCCACCATGCCGAGTAGGCATGCGCGAGGTGGTGACTGGGGATGGTGCACACCACTTCGGAGATGTCTCGCGAAAACTTTCCGCGCATGATCTCCGGTCCGAAGTCTCGGCCCGGCATGTTGGCGGTGATCGTGGCCATCGCCGAGAGGGGAACGCCCAGGGCATCGAGGCAGTAGCGGATGCACTCGCCGGGCACCTGGATGTGCTTCATCTCACTGGGGGACTGCACCATGAAGCCCACACTGTGCTTGATTCGATCGAGCCGCTCCTGCTCGATCGCAACCAGGATCTCGCCGTCTCGCACCACGGCCACTGAGCGGTCGTGTCCCAAGTTGATGCCCATGTGGTAGCCGTGCATCGTCTCTCCCTCCTGCCGGAATCCGGCGACGCACGTATGTCGAAACCCCATCTGAAAACACCTGAATTCGCCGAACCTACTGTGCTCACCCTCGAGAAAGAACAAGCGGCGCGAATCATGCAGAGTCGCGGTGTGTCTGCTTCTGTACCCTTTGGTTCGATCTTCTGCCGAGCGGTACTCCCAGGGGATCGCATGAAGCGCGTCGACTTGATTTCGTCCACCGGTGCTGCGGTAGCCATCCCTTCCCTCGTGTGTGTGAAGGCAAGGGCTTCGCCTTCTCCATCGAGATTGGGGCTTGGAAACGCAGCGGTGATGGGAACCACGACGAGATCCCTTGCGCCGGCGATCTCGGAGTCTGGCGTGCGGGAATGGGACAGCATGAACCGGTGGTGGTCGTTCTGACCGTCACCCGATGGCTGGGTCGACTCCATCCTCTGCACCGCGACGCTGAACCTCGAGCTGGGCCACTCCCAGACGAAGCTGACCCGACCCGGCCCTGCGCTCGACGAGGTCGAATGCATTGGCCACACCGGCGGCTTCGAGCTGTTTTCGAGCCCGGTGGATCTGGAGGAACATCACGCTCTTGGTCAGCCGCAGCATCGAGCAGAGGTCGTCGCGGTACACCCAGCCCTGCTCTGCTTCGGGCACATCGCTGCGGACTTGATCTGCCATTCGCTCCCGAGCGAGCGTGAGCAACAGATAGCTGTGGCTCCGCTGGCGGAGGCGCTGCTCCCGGGTTCCGCCTCGCACGGTGATCTCCACGTCTTCCTCGTCACTGCTCACCGAGAAGTGCAGGGTGACCTCGCGAATCCCCAGGGAGCGCTGGTCGGACTCGACGGTGGCGCGCTGGGTGTCGGGGAGGAAGACCCGCCAGGGAGTGGACTGGACCACGACGAGCTCGCGGTGCCGAATGGGTCGTACCTGGTCGGGGCCTTCCATCACCCACCGACCGGTGGGCTGGCGGTAGATGGTGGCCTCCGGTGCTCGACTGCTGGGCAGGGAGAGATGGTCGCCTCCCGTCACAGTCGTGCCTGTGACACTTCGGGCGAGAAGTCCGGGCGCGGAGAGCGCTTGTACCTGCCAGGTTTCCTTGGGGGTGCCGAAGATCAGCACATCGTCCACGGCAAGGACAGTCGGCGCCCCAGGTGCACTCGGTCGACCGTTGATCGATGACCCGTTGCGGCTGCCGAGGTCTTCGAAGCGCCACTCGCCGTCCTGCAATGCGAGCCGCGCATGATGCTGGCTCACGCGCTCGTCGGTGAGTTGAAGGTCGCAGGCGTGGTCGCGCCCGATCAGGTTCAGGTCGCTCGCCAGGAAGCGGACGCCGTCGCGTTGGCGAATCAGAAGGGCCATTGGTGCCGCTCCAAGCACGCAGGGGACCGGAACGGCAGAGTACCACGACCGCCTCAGAGCCCTGCTGTAGCCAGGATTTGCTCGCGGAGCGGGAGGTCTTCATCGGCCTTGGTCCAGCGGTCCCTTCGCTTGGCGAGCATGGCGTGGAAGGGAGAATCCACCGGTTCGCTCGGTGTCTGGGCGAGCAGCAGGGTTGCGGCGTGGAGCGACCACAGCTCCCGTTCCGCGAGCGTGCCTGTGCAGTGGCCATCGAGCAGTGTGGTGGCAGCCTCACGAAGGGGAGCGGACTGGTCCACGCGCGCAGCGATACGGGCCTGCAGCCCGAACCATGCGCAGCTCGAGGAGACGGCGCTTTCGCTGCTCATCACCTTTGCGAGCAACGATGCGGGCTGGGCACCGGGCGATGCGAGGGCGACTTCGATGGCCAGAACCTCTGTGGAGGCCTCGCTGTGGGAAGGCATACCCGGCTGGGTGGATCGCTCTTGCAGCTGGCGCAGCCGCTCTCCGGCCAGAGCGCTATCGCCAGCCCACGCGGCCTGCAGACCGGACCAGAACAGGAGTCTGGCGGTGGCGTCGAGGCTCTGTGCGGTTTGGTTCGCCGCGGCATCGATGCGGTTGCGGATCTGCCCGAACGAGCCCACTTCATGCAGCGACTTTCCGAGGATGGAGGTGTACTGAAGCTGTTGCAGAAGTGTCTCCACCGCTTCTTCCGCATGATCGTGGTCGTCGGACAGCTGGACGGCGAAGTCCCAGATCAGCTGGGCTTCGGAGAGCTCGCCGGTACTGGCAAGGGTGCTCCCGAGTGCGCGGAGGGCCTCAGACCCGCGTGGCCCTTCCAAGATGTCGTCGCTCATCCGGACCATCGACTCTCTCCAGCCATACCGGTCGCCCTGCTGCGCTTGGATCGTTGCAGTGAGGCCAAGGGCCTGGCCGAAAAAGGCTTGGTCGTTGTCGAGACGCTGGAGGGTCTCGCGGGCAGCTTCCAGCTGGCCGGCCCACACGAGCGCTCGGCCTCGTTCGATGATCAGCGCAGGAGCGGAGGGATGGGCGCGAAGGGCAGACTGTAGGCGCTCATCGCGCTCGCTCGTGCCCGGCAGGGAGGCATCCAGCCGCACATCGAGCCATGCGAAGAGGGCGATGGTGGGATGTCGTGACCGGGCCCGGTCCATGACCGTGCGGCGCTCGGCTGGGGTGTGGTGTGCATGCATGGAGACGATGTGGAGCACATCGACCAGTGGATGGGTCTGGGTCTTGGTGAGGGCAGTCCAGCGCGCGGCGAGCCGGTTGGGAGCCGCCTGCTCGCCGTCGGAGTCGCGCGTGAGGTCGATGGCCTGCGTGAGGGGCTGTCCCGGTACCATGCCGGTCGTGGAGAGCTGAGCACGGGCCTCGGATGCTTTGGCAGACTCTCCACGGATGGCCTGCAGAAGGAAGTGTGTGAGGCGAGCCGCGGGGTCTTCGGGCTGGGTCGCTGCGCGTTCGAGCAAAATCCTGGCACCCTCTGGGTTGGCGTCGAGGAGGGCGGTCACCGAGGGGGATGCAGAGAGGTCGCCCGCCTCGATCGCTCCCGCAACGAGACGTTCCCGCGAATCGGAAGGAGAGGCGGACTGGGCCATCCAGATCCCCAACCCGCCGAGCCCGGCCCCAAGCAGAAGGGTGACCGGGAGGCGCCAGCCCTTGCGCGATACGCCCGGTCGCTCGGGTCCTGTCGGCGCTTCATCCGAGTCGGTGTGGGCATGAAATGCCACCGTGTGGTCTTCTTCGTCGGGTCGCCTCCCCGGAGCGGCATACGTGGCGCCCGCGGTGCCTCTCGCGGCGAGGTGTTGTGGGGTGACGTAGCTTTGCCAGAGGCGATGCAGAGCTTCGAGGTCGTGCTCCTCGGCGGTGTGCTCCGACGACTCCATCGTGGGACGAGAGCGTTGGCTCCCCGGTTCGTCTCGTGTGGCTTCCAGTGCTTCCGCCATCGCTTGTGCGTTGGAGAATCGCTGGGTGGGGTCTGCATCGACGGCGATGCGGATGACCTGAGCCAGGGCCGGGTCGACCGACGCGAGCAGCGTCTCGCGGGCGTGGGGCTCGTACAGGTCGATGGGATCCTGGTTGGTGAGGAGCACGAAGAGCGTTGCGCCAAGGGAATAGAGATCTGACTGCGGGGTGCTCTTGCGGCTGTCGAGACGCTGCTCCGGCGCCATGTACGCGGGGGTTCCGAGGGTGGCTCGGCTGCGGGTGAGGCCAGGCCCGGTATCCCAGACCCGGGCGATGCCGAAATCGGTGAGTAGTGCCCCTGTTTGTGCCAACAGAATGTTGTCGGGCTTGATGTCGCGGTGGATGATCCCGTTTTCATGGGCGTGCTGCAAGCCCGCGCAGACGTCGAGACACAGCGACGTGGCGAGGTCTTTGGAGAGCGCACCCTCTCGGCGGAGGAGTTGACGAATGGAGCCGCCGTGAACGTAGGCCATCACGATGTAGGAGGTCAGTCCCTCTTGTCCGTGATCAAACACCCGAATCACGTTCGGGTGGTTGAGCTTGGACATCGCGACGGCTTCGGTCCGGAACCGAGCTCGCGCTTCGGGGCGGGTGATCAAAGCAGGGTCGAGAACCTTGATGGCCCTGGGGCCTTGAAGCACCTCGTCATGTGCGAGGAAGACCGCTCCCATCCCGCCTCGGCCAATGCAGCGCTCGACGATGTAGCGTTCGTTGGCGAGTGTAGGGCGAAGGTTTTGCAAGCTTGGATGCCAGATGAGGAGGAACACGACGCAGGACGCCATGGTGGCCTCGGCCTATCATGACCGATGCGCAGGTCGGAACCACCAAGTGGTCTTCGCTCTTCCATCTGAGGCTTTTCGAATCCTGTCAGACGGCATCATTCGGTAGTAGAGTCGGCCGGACTCGGAGGGGGTTGCGTGCAGGAAGCCGAATCCATCGCAGAGCTTGTGTGCGTGCTGGCATCGCTTCGACTGCCGATTCCGGTGGAGGCGGTGCAAAAGAGCGGAATCGCGGATGAGGAGACCGTGCGCGCCGCCCGTGTGTCGGGCCGCCTGGTGGTCGACAAAGACGAATGCTTCATCGTCAATCCGCTGCTCGCACGGTTGGAACCCACCGTTGCAGATGGAAAGGCCGGCCAGGTGTTGCTGGCGGCAGCACGGAAGCACGCGCCGCATCGGGTCGATCTGCAGGTGGAGTCCGTCCGGGCCATCATCCATTCAGATCGCCCTCGTGCCGTCCGTCAGGCGGCCCGCATCTGTCGACATGCCCGCACGGCGGGAGCGACCGTTCAGCTTGTGGGCACCCTCATCGAGCGGTCCATGGTGTCGGTCTTTCTCTCCCTGTGTCGCTACGACCTTCTCTGTTGTTTCATCGAGGCGGGGTGGACCGACAGCGTCTCAGCACTGTTGCGACCCGACGAGCGGGGGCTGCATGGCCGGATTGCCTGTCGGCAGCACCGGTACCCCGAGGCGCTCACGGAGGTGGCCGGAGTCCAGAGTGCAGAGGCCTGCATCGTGCGAGCGCGGGCAGCCTTGTCGCTCAATGATCTCCAGGCCTGCAGCGAGGCCATCTCATCGTTCGAACAGCATCCGGCGTCTTTTTCGCAGACGTTGGAGTGGTTGCTGCTGCAGCACCGGCAAGCGGTCATCCGCCAAGATGCGCAGGCTCGGGATCAGGCGGCGGCCGACCTCGAAGCACTGGCCCGAGAAGACGGCGACCCCTACCTTGCAGCCCACGTGGAGAGCGGGTTGATTCGGGCCTCGATGTTCGTGGGGGACGTCCCCACGGCGGAGCGACATCTGGCGGTGCTGAAGAGCATGGTGACCCATCTGCCATCGCCCAGTGTGAACGCGATGATTCAGTACAGTGAGGCTCTGCTGGGCACACTCACCGGCAACTACCCGCGACTGGCGGCGACCGTACAGGGCGATCCCGGGGATGTGCTCTCGCCGGGCTTTGCGCGCTGGCAGATGCTGTCGGCGCTGGAGAATGCCCTTCGGGGTGAGGTGCACACGGCGCTCGAGATCATGCGTCAGCTACCGATGCACAGCCTGCGTGTAGAGTTCTGTCTCCTCCTCGGAAAGCTCGACGACGCACAGGTGGCGATCGAGCAGCTGGGGAGAAGGGTGCAGGGCTCGATGGGTGTGATCGCCAGTCAGCTCCGGCGCCTTCGCGGCGAGCCCATCGAGCCCATCCCCGCGTCGTCGCACGTGCACCAGATCTTTGTGTATCGCTCGCTGCTCAATGCGCGCTTGCGGATGGACGCCGACGATTTTGCTGGCGCAGACGCGCTCTGCGCGCAGGCGCTGCGACGGGTGGATCAGTTCCAGATCTGGGAGCCGGGCATCCAGGCCTGGATCCTTCGGGCCGATCTGGCTGCACGACAGGGGAAGTCGGAGCAGGCGCTTGCCTTGTTGGACCGTGCCGAGGCGTACCAGATGCACCCGGCATGTTTCAACATGAACCTCATCGCCGCCGCGCGAAGCGTGCTGACCCACCAACCCCTCAGCGCCAGCATGCTCTCCCGCCTTGCGCAGCAGGGGGACTATCGGTCGATTGCGCTGCTCCGCGGAGCGGGCGCGGTGCTGCCGGTTGGGGCTGCACGACTGCTCGACAACATTCACCCGCATGCCCTCGACCTCGCAGTTCGCAGCTTCCGGGTGGCAACCTCATCGGATGCGGTCCTGGTCGAGATGGAAGGTCGGTGGTTCCGGATGCCGAGTTGCGAGCCCGTGTCGCTGGCGCGGTACGGATCGACGCGGCGCATCCTGGTCGCACTTACCGAGGCGCGGCTCACTCGTGTGGGGAGCCGTCTCGGTCCGGATGCCCTCATCGAGGCGGGATGGCCGGGGGACCGCATCCTGCCCCTCACGGCGCAGACGCGCCTGTATACCGCCATTCGGAAGCTCCGAAAGCTTGGTCTGGGCGATGTTCTCGAGACCACTTCCGATGGCTATCGACTCGCGCCCCACATTCCGGTCTCCCGCGTGCGGGCGCGTATCGACGAGGCGTCTGGGGCCTGAGTCGTCGGCCGGGGCGGACTGCTCCGTCGCTTCCGCTCAGAGCTCGCAGAAGGCGGTTGCAGACGCGGAGCATGGTAGCGTGAGGCGGCTCATACCCGATGTCTCGAGGGGTAGAGATGGCTGTTCGCCGCATACTTCCGCCGCTTTCGCGTATCTTTTTGCTGCTGGATCGGCTGGTGGGGGTCTGGTGGCTGTTTGTCGGGTTCTGCACCGTGCCGATGGCCCTGATGGTGGTGGAGCCGCTGCGGCTGGCGCAGGGTGCCGTACTTCAGCTGGGCGGACGGTCGGAAGAGGCCGTGGTGGTGGATGTGCAGCAGACCGACACCACTATGAATGCAGTGCCGGTCTGGCAGACGGAAGTGGCTCTGGTGCGCGACGAGAGCATCCGTCAGGTGGGCTATACGACTGGTCTCGTGCACTCGACCGGCGACCCGGTACAGGTTCAGTGTGCGCTGGTCACGTGCAGCATGTTCCGGATTCCACAGACGCGCGCCACCAAAGTGGGTTTGGGGCTGAATCTCGGCTTGGGTGGCTTTGCTCTCTTCATGGTGCTGTTGCCCATCCGCTCGCTGTGGCGGCGTCGGTGGTGGGTGGTGGCGCTGGAGCGGGGAACCTGTACTCGGGGCTGGGTGGAAGGCGGGCGACGTTCGTCCGAGAGTGTGCAGCGCCTTCCGGTGCACTTCGACGATGCCCACGATGCGCGATGGCAGCACAAGTACTGGCTGGGCTACCGAGAGCACGGCTTCGCAAGTGACCACCTCACGGTCTTGTACGTGGAAGACGACCCCCGAAAGGCAGTGGTGCTCGAAGCGCTCCAGGACTGGATGGGGGATCGGGTCCCCGAGGCGGGCGGCGCCTGGCCGCATCCCGATATTGCGGCGTGGTTGCGAGTGAGCATCGGCCTGGCAGCGTTCGGGGCATCGCTCTTCATCGTTCATCATGTGGTGGGCTAGCGATCCACACTCGAGGTGTGCCGTTGGGGCCTGGGAGTTGTCGCATGATGTTGGATTCCCCCCCCTTAGCGGAGTCTCGAACGTCTGTTTTGAAGGACGGGTTCGCAAGCAAATGTCGCACCGGACGTCGACGGTGAAAATCGCCTCAAGCAGGCTCGCCTCTTCACCGACACAACGGCCGAACGTGGAACTGGTCTGTTCCACACACGGTTCGCATCGGAGACCGCCCGTGTATGTTGCCTTTCGCTCTGTGCTCGCTCGCTTGTTTACCGTCCAAGACCCTTCGGCTTCTGTGGTCGAAGAGCTTGCCGAAGTGACCCATCTGCTCGAGGTGGTCACGGCGCCGCTGCCCGTGGTGGCAGGCGCTCCTCCCGCCGACCATGCCGATTTCATGTTGCAGATCGAGTGGTGCGACGACCTCAGCGAGGAGGAGGATGCAACGGAAGACCTGTCTGAGCGTCGGGCTCGTCAGCTGCTGTTGCATGCGGGCATCGACCTGGAAGAAACGATGCCGGGGAGGCGGGGCTTCGGCTCGGGTTGGAGAGGCGACGGTACGCAGGTCTTTCTCTCGGCGTGACCCGCCGTCCGGCTCCAGCCATTGTGCGGGATGGAGCCCGTCAAGGCGGTCGTGCGCGAGACTCGGTCACGCTCTTGGTGGGAGGGCGCGGCGGCAGCACCTTGCTCTGTCTGCGACAATTTCCGAGCGCATGGCGCCGGAACCGTTTTCGTGTAGTACACAAGGGCATGCGTTGTGTTTTTGCCACTGTCGCCCTGGTGGTCGGGTGCGGCTCCGACCCAGCAAGCGACGGCGGCCCGTCAGCTGGGCAGCTGGCGTGGGTCGATCCCGCCTCGGACGACGACTGGTCTCACTTGATCGACGAAGCAGAAGGAAGCGAGCCGCTGTCGGCCGCTGATGTGGAACCGCAGCTGAACGCCGCACTCGCCCTTGGCATTCCCAACGCTGGCGAGGTCTTTTCGCGGTACTACGAGCTCCTTGCCGATGGTGATGAGACATGTCCGGGAAGCGCCCTCGCAGGTGGCTTCGAGGTATTTGGTTCCTGTACCGCCGAGTCTGGTGTGGTGTTTTCGGGCGTGTCGAGTCTCGATGAGACCGATGACCGTGTCTACGACGGCGATGTGTGGGTGTCCGGCGAATACACCATCCGGACCAGTCCGGCTGATTACATCATCACCCGCACCGACGGCACCGCCCTTGAGGCGGGGGGCTTCATCCAGTTTCGCCGGTCTCCGGAAGGCGAAGAGTATCGCTGGACCGTTGGTGTCGAGGGGTCTTGGCGCGACACGGCCGCCTCGGGCTGGCTGGGAGAAGGGGTCTCCTCAGGCCTGCTGATTCAGGGTGCTGGGCGCGACGACCGGCCCGGAATGATGGAGCTGGACGGGGCGTACACCGTGGGCTCCGCCTCCCTCGCTTTCGATCGACTCACGGTCCGTCCGCAAGATTGCGCGAGTGGATTCGTTCAGGGAAGCGTGTCGTTCCGCTCCGGGGGAGGCGCGCTCGTGGCGGTCGAGTTCCCGTCGTGCGGTGCTTGTGGTCCGGCCACGCTTTCCGATGGCACCGTGCTTGGTGAGATCTGCGTGGACCCGGCTCCTCTGCTCGCGGCGGTGGTGCCGATGGGGCAGCTGCCATGAGGCGGATCGTCCCCATTGGCATCGGGTCTGTTGTGGCACTGGGGCTCGCATCCTGTGGCGCCGAGCCGGCTTCGAAGGCACCGGAGTCAGGTGCGCCCGCCTCGTCGTTGGTGGTCCTCGATGCGCCGCAGCTTGCGCGGCGGGTCAGCCTCGACCTCCGAGGAGTGCTGCCCACCGTCGAGGAGCTCGACCAGGTAGAGGCCGACCCGGAGGCCCTCGATGATCTGATCGATGCTTGGCTGGAAGATCCTCGGTTCGAAGAGCGCATTGTCGAGCTGTACGGAGAGCGATGGCGCACAGAGCTCGACGAATTCCTGGCGTTCCACTGGGAGTTTGGGCTGTCTGACGAGCAGAGGTACCGCTTTGTGCGCAGCGTGGGCCAGGAGCCACTGCGGGTGGTCGGGCGGGTGGCAGCACACGACCTACCCTACACCACCATCCTCACGGCCGAATGGACCATGGCCGATCCGATGTTGGCCGACATCTACCCGCTTGAGCGTCTCGACTCCGATGCCGAGGGCTGGACGGAGGCGCAATACACGGATGGTCGACCAGCTGCGGGCGTCCTCGCCACCAACGGCCTTTGGTGGCGCTACGAGTCCCCCCTGTTCAACTACAGTCGGCGGCGGACGGCCGCCATTCTCGACCTGTTGGTGTGTGACGACCTGCTCGAGCGTCCGGTGGTCTTCGACTCTCCCGATCTGGCCGACAGCGACGACGCCCAGAACGCGGTCCTCACCAACGATGACTGTCTCACATGTCACGCCACCATCGAGCCCATCGCAGCGGCACTGTTCGGGTTTGAGCCGGTCGACAACTACAGCGTGAGTGAGCTCATCAAGTACCATCCCGCTCGAGAAGCGGTCGGCCCGGAAGCTCTTGGGGTGGATCCCGCCTGGGCTGGGCAGCCGGTGGATGGCCTGGCAGGCTTGTCTCGAGCCATTGCCGCCGACACCCGCTTTATTGACTGTGCGGTCGACACCCTGGCGTCGGGGATGTTGCATCGACCCCTCGGCGAGTCCGACCGTGCGCGCATGCGAGACGTTCGCGACCGGTTTGTGGAGGGGGGCCTCCTCACCAAAGATGCGGTCCGGGCCATCTTGGCGCTGCCCACCTACCAGGCAGGTGCGCTGGTCGACACAGCCTCCGACGCGCTGGCCGACCGCACCACCACACGCCGTCTGCTCACCGGGGCCCAGTATCGGCGCGCGGTACGCGAACGCACCGGGCTGGTCTGGGACCGCAGCGGTGCCGATGAGCTCGACAACGACTTTACGGGCTTTCGGGTGCTGGTGGGCGGTGTCGACGGCGAAGCGGTCACCGAAGCCTTGCGCGTGCCCGGCACCACCTATGCAGCGGTCACCCGCCGTGTGGCCCAGGCCGGCGCACGCATTTGGATCGATGCCCACGAAGATGGAACCCGTCCATCTGCTGTCTTCGATGTCTGTGCTCCGGATGCCGCTCCCAGCGATGCCTGCTTTCGAGAAATGCTGGCTGCGCTCGGGTGGTCGCTGCACGCGGTGCGTCCCGACAGCGCGCGACTCGATGCGTGGACC
>CAJWOS010000161.1 GCA_913044235.1 uncultured Pseudomonadota bacterium | reverse complement strand
GGAAGATAAACCCGAGCGGGATCTGGATGGGCAGCTTGTCGACACGCCGGCCCCAAAGGAGGAAGAGCGGCCCGAGGACTACGAGTTTCTCGCCGAGCACGATCGGACCGTGGATAAAGACACCCGAGATCCACGGTTCCGAATCAATCCGGAGGTCCTCGCGGAGCAATTCAACGAAGACGACGAGCTGCAGTTCGAAGAAGCGATCGACTTGAATGTGACCGACCCATCGACCGGTGCGCAGGTGGGCAACGACCGGTTTGATCCCGATCGGGATGGCCGCCTGGCTGCCCTGCCCTCTCCATTCCAGCTCACGAACAAGGATGGATTTCAGCGGCCCGTACCCGCCTCAAGCCGGGCATCCAAGCGCGCGGGCGCTCCGAACAATGACCTCCTGGATGTCGAGATCGGCGACCGCACTCGACTCTCCACACGAGAGCTGGTGGGCGCTGGATACATCAACCGGATCCGGCGACTCGTAAACTTCTACTGGAAGCAAAACCTCGACAACTTACCTCGGAGCGTGATCTTGGCCCGGCCTCGCTACACCACTGGCGTCGATGTGGTGCTGGATGGACACGGTGCGCTGGAGCGTGTCGAGATCACACTGGAGGCCGGCTCAGAGCCGCTCGACCGGGCTGTCGTCGATGCGTTCCGGCTTGCAGGTCCCTTTCCAAATCCCCCACCTGAGTTGATCGACATTGATGGTCGTATCTATCTGACCAACATGCAGTTCACAGTGGAGCTGGGCAGGGCTCGAGCGGTCTACGAGGGAGTTGATCCCCGTGCGGGAGTGCGCTTCCCAGGGCTACTCAACGCTCCGAACTGAGTGGCAGATTCGACGAGTGGTGCGCTGCCGTCACTCTTCGCCAGCGGCATTTCCCTCATGGAGCGCGACAAGGCCCACGAGGTCGAGTGCGGGAATGTCGGTCGAGCCATCGGCCGGTTCGGCGTCCTCATCGGCTTGCGGACCAAAACCGAATGCCGCCCACGACGCGTGCTGGTTCTCCGGGTCGAGCGCAGCCGCGGTCCGAAATGCGTGTTTGGCCTGCTCCATCAGGGTCTTCCACTTTTCAGGCGCTCCGAACACCACCGAGTCTTGGTCGGCCATCTTCCGCATCGCTTCGCCAAGAAGGTTGTGCGCGAGTGACTTCAGCACGTTTTCCGGAAGGTCTTCATTCCACCGGGCACTGGACTCGAGCAAGCGCACCGCTTCTCGGGCGTGTTCGAGCCCACGCTCCGGCTGCTCCATCGCGAGATGGATGCTTGCCAGCTCCATGTGAGGCTCCGCCAGACGCGGCTCGACCCGGAGGATGCTGCGAGGCTCCTCGGATGCGCGGTCCAGCTGCCCAGCACGCCGGCGCTCCAGTGCATTCATGAAGCGAATCGCCAGCGGGGCGAGGTGCTCTTCGTCGAGCGTGCTGTGCGATGGAGCTTCATCGTTCATCTTGTTCCTCGGGGCTCGTGGCCGCAGACTTCAGGGCCGGGAACCGCACCCGAAACTCTGTACCGCCGGGGCCGGTATCCCATTCGAGCTCCGCCCTGCTATCCGCCGCAAGTCGCTGTGCGACGGCAAGGCCCAGACCGGTGCCCTCCCCTGGTGGCTTGGTGGTGAAAAATGGGTCGAAGATCTGGCTCTTGAGTGACGCTGGAATCCCCGATCCGTCGTCAGAGACGCGCAGCTGGCATCCATCGACGGTGACCACCACGGCGGCCCGTGCGGCGTCGAGGGCATTCGCGACAAGGTTGACCGCGATCTGACGCACTCCGGTGGGATCCGCCATCACTGCCTCTCCGGCGCCGACCACCCGCAGCTCGAGGCGGAGCTGTCGCGCTCTGGCACGAGGCTGCATCATTTCCACGATCGCGTTCACGCTCGCATCGAGCTGCAGCGGCTCCGCCCGTCCACGGGTGCGGCGACTGCTCACCGTGTAGGTCTCGAGCAGGGTCTGGACGTGTTGGAGCTGCGCTTCGATCACACGAAGGCCGTCATCGTCTGGATGCTTTCGCCGCATCAGTTCGATCAGGGCCTTCGACGAGAAGATCGGCTGCCGAAGCTCGTGCAACAACTCCGCGGAGAGCAATCCGAGCTCAGCGAGTCGGCCAGTCTCCATCCACTGGAGTGCCTCCTCGGACGCCTGGTCGCTGCCAGGAGTCGGCTCGACGGTGGAAGCCTGCGTCACGGTGACTCCGGTGCGCGCACCAGGTGAACCACATCGACTTCCTCCACACACGCGGTGCTGCGTGCGAGAGCAGCGTCCAGCGAGCGCGCGGCGAGGGTGTATCGGCCAGCCGGCACGACGAGTCCATCGGCTCCGCGCCCGTCCCACCGGATGTCCTCCACGGCGCTCGACCCGACCACCGCGAGCCATTGAACGGGGACACCGTCCGCAGAAGACACTTCCACCCACCAGAATGCAGGGGTGACAGCTGCGCTGACCTGAACCACCACGCCGTCTGCATCGACGCCTGAATGATCATCGCCATCTGGGCGAAACTCGGTGGTGTCGAGTATGCACGCGGTCACCGCCGGAGCGTTGTCCACCACATCCCCAAAAGAGAGCGAAAACGCGGAACGAGCACCGCTCCAGTCTCCCGAGAGATAGTTGCCGCCCCCATCGTCGCGAATGCTTGAGGCGACGCTGAGCTCCCAGGTCCCGACTGTGCCATCCATTGGATCCGCCGGAGTGATGGTGACCCAGCGGTCTGTGCTCAACTCCACAGCATCGATGGTGACTTCGGACCCGTCAGGGTGGGTGATAGAGAATGCTGACTGGGTCACGCTCCCCGCGTACAGCGGTTCGTCGAAGCCCAGCGTGATGGTGGACCAAATCTGGTCGGTCGCACCCACGGGTGTGTACTCCACGACGCGTGGGAGGCGGGCGTCGCCATTGACCGTGATGCTGGCCGAGCCATGTGCCGATCCAGGGGTGGTGCCCGCGTGGACCACCGCATCTCCTCCCACGATTTCGCTTGCGAATGACCAGGCCAGCGCGCCGCTGCCATCCGAATCGAGCAGCGTGGTCAAGCCTTGTCCAGTCGCGGTCAATGTGGAGATGTCACTCGAGAGCGCCCCCAGCGTAGAGCGAATGAAGAGCGTGCCGTTCGAGGCGGGATCGCCTGCGCAGTCCCACGCGGCTAGCTCCACGGTTGTGGTCCCGCTAGAGGTCGAGCCCGCAATTCGACTCTCGTCTGCCAAGACCACCTCGACGGGACCGACGGGCTGGCCACTCGACTCACCGATCCATGCGCGCGCGGAGGCTCGGTCAGCACAGGCATTGTCATCGACCACCACCACCTCGACCAGTTCTGCGCCTTCCTCGCTCCAGTCCTGCAAAAGCGTTGGCTGCGCCTGCCGCGAGTCGTCGATCGCGCCAAAGCCAAAGTGGTAGGCCGCGATGGCAGCGCCTCCATCCTGACTTCCCGCTGCCGAGACCGTGATGGTGTTGGTCTGGCCGCTGACCAGACAAAGGCGGAGGTCGGTCTCACCGGCCAGGGCGAGGTCGGCCACTGGTGGCGCTGGACAGCTGAAATCCAAGCTGTCGATCGGGCCTCCGGCACTGGCGAAGGTACCGTCCTCCGCGAGAACCTGGTCCTGCAGAACCGCTTCATCCCAAGTCATGGATGCAACCAAAGTGCCGTCGACCATTGTGAGCCCCTGATGCCCCTCCGCGGCGTCATTGAGTGAGGAAAGCGACAAGGTCGCGGCCACATTGTCAAGCGGGTTTCCGTAGGCATCCACGGCATTGACCCGCACCGCTCGCTCCTCAAGCACCTCCACCCACGACTCACCCAAGTTGACGTCGTAGCCAGCATGCTCGCCAGCAAGAACGGTGAAGGTATCGCTGTCCCCGTACAGGGTGCCGAAGACGCTTCCTTGGAGGTGGTTGGCGGTGGAGGCTCGTGTGAGTGTGACCGTTCCTGCACCCATCCCCGAGGCGTTCAACACCACGGAGGAACCGGAAAGCTCCCCTTCGCTATCGGCCACCATCACGTTGGATGCGGCCTGCTCCTGATAGGGGTTGCCGTATTCGTCGTAGGCGGAAAGCACAAAATCGAGCGGCGCACCGGCGCTCACTTCGGTGCGGGACAGCTCGAATGCAATTTGTCCCAGTGGTCCGTTGATGACCTCGAACGGCAACGCGCTCGCCGCTAGGTCCGTTTCGGCGAGGCTGGCATCCACCACAACCGCCGGGGCGGCCGTGTAGACGGCACAAAGCGAGTAGATGAGGCCCGGTGCCGGCCCGTCGAAGCGGCCCATGCATGAGAGGCTGCCCGTGGAGTCTGTGAGGGACAGCGCGCTGTGCCCCCCCAAGTCCGCTATCGACGAGGGATTGCCGAACTGGTCGACCGCTTGCGCTTTCACAAGGAACGTCTCTCCCGCCTCTATTCGCCCCACAGTGGTCTCCAGCCCCAGCGCAAACGGCGGTGCAGCGAGGACCTCGAAAGCGCGGGAAATGCCATCCACTCCACGGGCATCCGCGACCCGCACCGCCACAGTCTCTCCGGCGGTCTCCAGCAAGGCGGAACAAGTCGATTGTCCGGCGGTGAATGCACTACACGAGAAGCTGCCGACTCCTGACTCGGGCTGCAGTCCTCCCACGTTGTCGGTGAGGGACAGGATCGCATCGTGATCCACAACGGGGTTTCCCCAGTCGTCTTCCGCCACAACCAGGAATGTCTGTGGCTCGGCACCCGCCACGACGGTGTCGACCACGGGGGTGACCTCGTACCGAGCGAGCTCGCCTGGAAGCACGTCCAGGGGTTCGGTCTGCGCGATTACGGCATCACCACCCACCACGCCGACCACCTGCAGGCGGTTCTCCGCGCATGCCCCATCCACAGTGGCGCCCATGAAGACGACGTCGGGGATCACCAACTGGTCTGCAATCGTGACCACCTCGCGGTATCCGAGCCCTCCCAACGCACAAGTCTCCTGCACAGTGGCAACGAGGCGCTCGCCTCGCGTCTGGTTGCCGTCGGCATCGAGCAGGCGGAGATCCGCAGTGACTGGTGTGCCAACCACGTAGGGACCCGGCTCCATCGTGATGTCAATCTGGTTGATGGAAGCGGGCTCAAAGCGCAACTCTGGGCTGGTGACATCGATGTGTGTGTTGAGGTCGAGCCCGAGAACGCGTAAAGCTACGTCGTCGACGGTGCTGCTGGTGAAGTAGATCTCGGCGCCGCCACCACTGTCCAGGAATCCCGTAATGATTCCTGTCTCTACCGATTCCTGCGCGTTCAGCCCTTGCCGGAAGATCACTGACGAAGCATCACCGGAGGCTGGCACCGCCTGAATCTCGACACGGATGGGCTCTGCGACATCGTTGCCGGAAAGGTCTCGCAGTTGCAGTCCAATGCGCGCTTCCTGGCCGACATCAAAGCGAACGGCCGAGGTGCCGAGTGAGACGGTCGCCGCTCGGGTCTCGGTGACCGTGAACGCGTTTGCGAGCTT
The DNA here is from genome assembly GCA_913044235.1 of uncultured Pseudomonadota bacterium. Classification (GTDB taxonomy): domain Bacteria; phylum Myxococcota_A; class UBA796; order UBA796; family UBA2385; genus CAJWOS01. The sequence goes on along the minus strand of CAJWOS010000161.1, from coordinate 8,030 downwards.
GTCCGACTCTCCGGAAGGACCGACGACGCGTACGTCGTAGCGGCCCGCAGCAAGTCCAGCAGGAACGACTCCGGTGAGTGTGCCTTCGCCAAGCTGCGAGACACCTTCGAGCGGTGTGGGCGGGACCGTCTCCACGAAGATGCTGAACTCATCTACGGCTCGCACTTCGTCGGCTGCCACTGCCGAGACCCTCGGAAAGAAGTCGCTCCCAAACACCTCCACTTCGGTGTTGTCGCCACGAAAGCCCCAGGCCGGGTCGAGTCCCTCAAGGAGCGGGGCCGGAACCGAGGGCGTACAGGCGGTACCCACCGCGAATACGGCAAACCAAGCGAGTGCATGCGGATTGGTCCGTGCCATGGCCTCTCAGCGGTGGAGTCGACATCCAATGTACCGCTCGACAGCCCCGCATGCCCGATCAATCCCGTCAAAAGCCGTGTCGGTAGCCCACGGTGGCCAGCACGCCACCGGCCAGCCCTTGCCAGCCCCCCTCACCTGCTCTGGTTGTCACGAAGAGGTACCCCATCGACAGGTCCACCTCGCCTTGCCGGGTTCGGAACCCCAGCCCGGCGTGCGCGTGGGCTCCCGGTGGAGCGAGCGCAAGCCCTCGCAGGCCTTGTGATGCGTCGACAGACACACGGACCCAGTAGGGAATCACAAGCATGGAGGCCCCTGCACGGGTCACAAACCGTCGCCGAGCCTGCCGCGTGGTGAGGCCGACTCCGAGCGGAGCAAGATCTGCGGAGACGGCGAGATCCTGCCCCGTGACCGGGTCGACCGACGAGGCTCTCAGGCCATACACACCGGCTGAGAGTAAGAGACGGACCGAGTCTGGTAGCACTTCGAGGGGGATCTCACCGTCGATGGACAGCCAGGGACTGGAGATTCCGCCGGTGCCACTCATCCAGCCAACGTGCAAGCCGGGCGCTCGCCGGAGGTCGGCCGAGACCAGCTCCAGCTCGGTGGTGGTGGTGGGAAACTGTTCTCCTGGGGATTGTGCTCGCACTTCCACCCGCCCGATGTCGCCAGGACGCTCTGGGGTGTAGGTGGCCTCAAACCGTCCGTCCGTCCGTAGGCGAGGCTCGGAGAGGGTGCCCCGAGAGGCTGCGATTTGGACGGGCAGGTTGGTCACCGCGCTGCCATCTGCATCGCGAAGGTCGAGGAGCACCAGCGCAGTCCGCTCCTCCGCTGTCACCAGAGTCGCCGGATTGACCTGCAGCCCCACCTGCCGCACCGGGCCTGTGTGCACCGGCAAGGAGCGAGTCACCACCAGATCGGACTCTCCGGGGGCTAAGGCCAGCTGGTCGCCTGGAAGCACCCATGCGCCAACGCTGCGCCCAGACTGGACACCCCGTACCAAAACCCAGGCAGCTTCGGGCAGCGACGGTACCGAGGCCGTGGCCCAGCCATGAACCCACGGCACTCCATCATAGGAGGCGCCATCCAGCTCGAAAGCAATTCCTGCCGACTCGATGGGCTGCCCGAGGTTGTCGAGTGCGCGACCATACACACGCATCGAGCCATCAGCAGTCTGCCCCCATCGCAGATCAAGGTCGCGGATGGGGCCGCTCCCGGCCGGCGATGCCCAGCGGACTCGCACGGTCTCAGCCCCCTGCCCTACTGCATCCAAACCATCGTACCGCAGGGTCAACAAGCCATCTGCTCCCTCCGTATCGTCCACCTCCAGTCGACCATGGTCGACCTCCACGACCGGTGGCGTCACCGGCAGGCGGTCACCGCGGCGATCGACCACCCAGGCGCGAATGGTTGCCTCCGGTGAACGCGCGTCCAGCTCGGAGGGGCTAACCCGAAGCATCAGTTTATCGGGGCGTACCGGAGGGCGCGGTAGGCGAAGCACGGTCTGCGCTGCCACACCAAGATGGCACTCGATTCTGCCCAGCAGGAGGTCTTCTTCCGTCAACGGACCACGCCAAACACCGGGCTTCACGGGAAGGAGGACGACCTCTGAGCCGCGGTTGGAGCTGCAACGAGGGGGCAGCCCACTCCAAGGAGCGCCGCTCGGCGACGTGGCTGCAATCACCACACTGGGATCTCGCTCACCGGGCTGCCCTGCCGTGGCCACACCCACCAAGTGAGGCCGAGGGTCGCCCCCCAGGCGAATCGTGCTCGTATTGGAGTCCCCGGCCGGATCAGCAAGCCGCAGCCGAGCCGTCGTTTCTCCCGGCCGAACCCAAACGCTCACCGACGCCACGCCTGATTCATCTGCCGTGACCGAGGGAAGCACCCGCCCCCCAACCTCGACGGTCACAACGGTACCGGGCGTGGTGCGAACCGGAATCTGCGTGCGCGCTCGCAGCACGAGCACACCAAGCGCGGGTTCAGACCCTGGGCTGCTGGCGTCGATCGCGAGCAGTGGAATAGCCCGTGGGAACGGGTCCGGCGGCACCGAAACCCCCACCTTCAGGCCATCCACCTCCTGCCGCAAAGACTCCACCCGGCCAGCGCCTGTGGCCACCCAAATGTCTTCGATCGTTCCCTGCCCCGGCCAAGATAGGTCCACGGCGACCGCATCCTCGCTACCGGCGGTACCCACGATTCGAACCGGCCACTCCAGTGTTTCGCCGGAGGGAGAGCGCTGCAGCTTGGCTCGAACGGCCCGCTCGCCATCCACGGTTGTGAGGGTGCCAGAAAATTCCCAGGACGACCCGTACCACGTAACTTCGGTGGTGTAGCGCCCGGGCCCCAAGGCGGTGACGGGGCGACCGTCGAGGCGGGTCAACACACCCGAGAGGGGGCGACCGTCTTCCAGTACCACCATGGAAGCGGTGCCCCGCTCGCCAACGGCAAGGGTGCCCCCCGTGACTTCGATGCGGGCCTCTATATCTGCGGCCTCCGCGGAACAGGAGCCTGCGAGCCACGCTGCAATCGCGAATGGGGGCGCCATCATCCGCCGAACTTCACTTCAGTCGACGCCACAGGAACAGTGCTCGGACGGTGGACCGACCGGGTGTCTGAGGTCGCCTGCCCCAACCCGTCACTGACATCAATCGTGATGGTGTGTTCGCCTTGCGGGATGGAGACCTCACTCGCGAAGTGACCCGCTTGGTTGGCGTGCACTGTGGTGGTTCCTTGGGGGCCCCGCACCTGGACCTGTCCAAACGGCACCGTGCTTCCCTCGATCGGCAAGGGCGCCGCTCCTGCAGGCGTCTCTGGCCACTGAACTTCCAGCAGAATTTCTTCCAGGACGGCGCTCGAAATGACTGCCTCACCGCTGGGATCGACATCAAGGCGCTGCCCGGCGGCCAGCGCTTGCGGTCCATCCGGGCCATCCATCTCCACGGTGCCCGCATCCACTGCGACCCGAACAAATCCGTCCACATCACGGGCCACCTGGAATCCACCGGCCGCCGTTTGTGCCACACGCTCGCCCGCTCGCACGCCCAGCACGCGTGAGCCGGGCTTGACGCGTGCCTTCACGCGACCTTCGTCGAGTTCCACCTGGACCCCACGGCGACTGGCAGAAAGAACCCGAACAGACGTCTCCTGTTCAAGCAGCAGCTGTGTCCCCTCCCCTGCGGTCAACACTGCGCGCCCCGTAGCGCCCACTCGAATCACATTGGTTTCTTCTACGGCATCGCCAGGCCCGGCGGGCACCGCAGCACCGGTGCTGTCCAACCGCGTGACCTCACCGGCAACCGAGGTGACGGTCAAGCGTCTGTATTCAGCCTCCTGGAACATCAGAAAATAGCCGCCATAGCCCAGCGCCAGCACGAACACTGCGGCCAACAGCACTATCAAGTGTTGCTTCATGCCTGTCTCTTGGCCCGCGGCAGCTCAATCCGCCACTCTGCGCCCCCTTCACGGCCTGGCACCGGACCAATCAGCCGCCCACCGTGACTGTCCAGCACGCGATGCGCGCCCCACAGCCCCATCCCAGCGGCGTTCCAGTCGTCACTGCCAATTGCCACGCGCTCGGCTTCCAGCGTCAACACGAGGGCGACCGGGTCTTCGTCGATGGTGCGCACATGCAGCCGTCCACCGCTCGTTGCAGCGGCGCGGATACTGGACACCACCTGGGCGAGGGCGCGCCCCAGCTCCGCCCGTTGCCCGCGCACCCAAATCACCGGCATGGCGTCCAGTTTCACCTCAACCCCGCCTAGCCGGAGCGGTCCCCGAAGGAGCGGAAGGGTGTCTCGAAAGAGGGTTGCGAGGTCAAGATCTTCGTCCCGACCCGCGTGTGCAGTGGTGTCGTGGGAAAGCCCCAAAAGGTGGTTGAGGATGTCGCGACAGCGACGGGCCTGCTGCTCGATATTTTCTACCAGCACCGCTTGTTTGCTGCCCTTGACTCGTGCGAGCAGCACCTGCGCAAGGCCAAGGATGCCTGCAATGGGATTGTTGAGCTCATGTGCGAGCCCAGCACCCATTTCGCCCACGGCTGCGAGTCGGGCCGACTGTACAAGCTGCCCTTGTGCATCCCGGAGCTCTTGGGTTCGCGCTTCCACACGGGCCTGAAGCTCCTCATTGAAGGCTGCGATCTCGCTGCGTTGCCGTGCGATGCGCGCGGAATCGGCTTCCAGACGCCCACTCATGTGGTTGAAGGCTCGCGTCAGATCGGCGATCTCATCCGTATGGGAAAGTGCGGGAACTGTCCGGCCATAGTCGCCGTCTGCCACCTTCAATGCCGCCTCGGTGAGACCCTCAACCCGCTGTGCGAGCTGCCTGGAAAACAGCACCCCCACCACCAGCGAAAACACCAGGGCAACGCCTGCGATGTAGGCCGTCCGCATTCGGATCTCGTGTAGGGCCCGTGCGCTGCGCTCGACAGGTTCGGCGACCACCACGGTCCATCCAACAGGCAACACTGGCGCAGTCGCTGCGACTACCGCCACACCGCCGGACGTTTCGTAGCGAACATCGACCGCGGTGCCTCCCAACAGTTCCGCGACCGAGGAGGGCTCAATCAAGTCGCCCCCTCCGAGCACGATGTCCCCGTTGGCAGCAAGGATGGCGACCTGCACGCCCTCGTCACGGTCTACTCGGACACGCTCGGCGATGGGGGCAAGACTCAACTCCAAGGCAATCCGAGTGGTTCCCTCGGAGCGAGTCGCGAGCCCCAGTGATGGTGTATCGGTCGGTGGAACCCGGTACGGCTCCGACACCACGAGCGGGCCCCGAGTGACCGGGGCCGCCTCCAGAGCCCGGCTGAGTGCCCGAGCGGCCGCAGCGGGATCCGCACGCGTCGGGCTGGTCACTGGTGGCCCTGTAAGCGTGCCGTCTGAATCCAAGAGGCAGACCATACGAGCTGCCGGTGTTTGCTCAAGTACCAGTCGAGGCACCGCCGCCTTTGCTGCATCCGACAACCGATCGATGGCCAGTGCGCGGGTCTGGAGGTGGACCAACTCGAGCTGCAGACGGACCCAAGTGTCGACGTGAACCGCAATCGCTTCCGCCGTGCGTCCCTGTAGATCTGCAGTCTTTTCGAGAATCCGATTCACCGCGACCGTCGATGCTCCGCCACCCAGTACAGCCAGCGGAATCACCGACGACAGGGCGATATACAGAATCAGTCGCGTGGCGAGTCGCACTTCAGACGTCGATAGATGCGGGGAAATGCACGCAGAACTCAGCCCCGGTCCGCTCGCCTGCACCATTCGTGTCGTTGGTCGCGAACACAGCACCCTGGTACTTCGTGACGATCCGGTACACCACGTTGAGGCCCAGTCCCGTGCCGCGACCGGGGGGCTTTGTGGTGAAGAACGGGTCGAAGACCAGGCTCAAGTCTTCTTCGTTGATTCCGGGGCCATTGTCGCGGATCTCCACGCGCACCCGTTCGCCATCGAGCACCCCCCGCGCCACAACCAGGCCCCCGGAGTCCCGATGCTCGGACACCGACTCGGCTGCGTTTTTGAGTAGGTTCACGAAGACTTGCTGAATCTCGGTCTGTCGGGCCCGCACATGCAGCGTGGGGTCGATCACGATGTCGAACGCGACGTTTGTGACCGCAACGGAGTGCTCCACGAGCCGACGCGCATCCGTGATGCACTGCTCCAAGTTGATGCGTTCGAGGACAGGCCCCTCACCCACTCGGCTGTAGGACGTGAGCTCCTGCACGATGTCGCGAATGCTGTCGCAGTAGTCGATGATTTCGCGCGCGTGGGCGTGCACCACGGGGAGATCATCCTCGTCGACCACCGCCTCCGCAAGGCCAAGGATGCCAAACAGCGGACTGCTGACTTCGTGCGCGATTCCGGCCGCCAATGTGCCGATTCCGGCGAGCTTTTCGGCCTGTATCAGGTCTGCTTGCAGCGCCTGCGCTTCCGATAGCGCCGCCTCCAGCTCGTCGTTGCGCACCGCCAAGCGCTGCAACAACGAACGATTCTCCGTAGCGAGCCGGCGCTTTTCCAGCGCACGGTCAGCCTTGGTTCGAATCTCGAACACGTTGTCGAGCGGCTTCAACAGGTAGTCGAACGCGTCGAGCTCGACGGCACGGATCGCCGTATCGAGCGAACCGTAGGCCGTGATGACAATCACCTCGGCCAGTGGGTCCCGCTCTTTGCAGGCGCGCAGAAGCGACATTCCGTTGACGTCTGGCAGGTTCTTGTCTGTGATCAGCAGATCGCAGCCGTGCGTCTGGATGACATCGAGCGCTTCGAGTCCAGTCCCTACGCAGGTCAACCGATGTGGTGACCCTTCGAACACCGCACTCAGGATTTGAAGGATGACGGGTTCATCGTCGACGATGAGGATGTGCTCTGGCTCCCGGAGCTTTGGCTCGGGCATGGTCGACCTCTGGGACGAATCAGCCGGGGCGGACGCGCCGCCGGCCGTTCGGCAAGCGTGTGTAGATTATCCGATCCGGTCGTCTCCATGCAGCATCCGAATTCGATCGCGCGCATGGATGGCGATGTCGGGTTTGACAGAGAATGCATGATGGCTAAACTTCTCCGCACTCCGGGTCCGATAAAGAACTGCAACGCTGCAGATTGCGACTCGTTTCCGTGCCCCCTTGGGAGGCTTCCCACCATGTTCCGTTCCGTACAATCCTCCTGGGTCAGCCCAGCTTTGCTCGTGCTTCCCCTTCTTCTTGCGTGTGCTGGAAGCAAAGGAGAGACTGACTTCAAGGCCGGCGTCCTCAGTGAAAGCCCAGGCGCAGACGGACTGATTGAGCAAAAAATCGATCTGAATGCCGATGGGGAACCGGATGTCACAAACTACTTCCGCGAACGGGCCGATGCTCCCCGTCTCTTGGTTCGCAAGGAGATGGACCTGAACTGGGATGGTCGGATTGACGTCCGCACCTGGTTCGAAGCCGACGGCAATATCGAAAAGGAGGAGATGGACGGCGACTTCGATGGCGTGGTGGACTGGGTCGACCACTACAAGGGTGGCAGTCGGGTCACAAGCGACATCGACACCAACAACGACGGGCAGTTCGACCTGTTCAAGACGTATGAACAGGGGCGCGTGCGACGGAAGGAGCGCGACACCAATGCCGACCAGAAGATTGATTTCTGGGAATATCTCGACGATGCCGGAAACGTGGTGAAGACCGGTCGTGACATCGATGGAGATGGCGTCATGGACATTCGCGAGGACTGACCCTGCGATGTGAACGGTGGGCTCAGCGTCGTAGGCGATCGATGTCTGCGCGCACCATCCGCTCCACGAGACCGTCGAAGTCCACCTCGGGTGTCCAGTCCAGCGCGGTGCGGGCTCGGCTCGGGTCGCCCCGGAGCGAGAGAATCTCAGCGGGCCGCAGCAGTCCAGGGTCGTGTTCCACGTAGTCGCGCCACTGCAGCCCCACACAAGCGAAGGCGCGGGAGCAGAAGTCCTCTACGCTCCACGACTCGCCTGTGGCGATCACAAAGTCTTTCGGGGTGTCTTGCAGCAGCATCTGGTGAATTGCGCGTGTGTAGTCGCCGGCAAATCCCCAGTCGCGTCGCACATCCATTCGCCCGAGCTTGAGTCGTTTTTGCCGACCCTCGTGGATCCGTGCCACCGCCATCGAGATCTTGCGGGTGACGAACTCAAGACCGCGGCGGGGACTTTCATGATTGAAAAGGATGCCGCTG
>CAJWOS010000160.1 GCA_913044235.1 uncultured Pseudomonadota bacterium | reverse complement strand
GCTTCGAAATAGCAATAAGGTACCTGTATACAGTATTCTCAGTCTCGCGTGGTAAAACGTCCCCCATCAAGAAGCTACAATGACCTTCGAGGCTCAAATAAAGGATACTTGTAGTTAGTTACCAGCATAGCGAATTGTAGAGGGACCGCGATCAACACGCGTCGCCCGCGCAGGCGCCTGATTCAAAAGCAGAAGTGCCGCCCCTGCCTTGTTGCGAGAACCGGTGGAACAGCCCCAACGCCACGACGCCCAGCGACAGCAGCACCACCAACACCGCCGACGCCACCCGCACGCCCACGAGCATCCGCACCGTGGCGAGCTGGGCCGGCGACTACGGCCCGGTGGCGGCCGTCAACGGCGACTTCTTTCGGACTGCCCCGGTGCGGGTGTACGGCGATGCCGTGGGCGGTGGGGTGCAGTGGCCGGCGATCCAGACCGGAACCGACGCGGCGTACGGAGGAGAGTGGTACTACGGCAACTTTGGCTGGGTCGCCTTTCTGCAGGATGAGGTGACGTTCACCCACTCGGGCTGGGCCAAGGACAACGCCAGCGCGCTCGGTCTGACCGCCGGCCATGACCTCACGGTGCGCGAGCCGACCGCGCCTGAGGGCACCATGGCGCTCGTGAGTGGATTTCCGGCGGTGGTCATCGAGGGCACGGCCATGACCTGTACCGACCCCACTGCCAGTGACTGCTTTCCGGACCGCACTGACATGCGGAGCCGAAATCCGCGCACGGCCATCGGCCTGTCTGCCGACTACCAGACGCTCTACTTGGCGGTGGTCGACGGGCGCACCAGCCGATCGATCGGCATGTATGGCAGCGAGCTGGCCGAACTGATGGGGCAGCTGGGCGCTTGGCAGGCCTTCAACCTCGACGGCGGCGGCTCCTCGACCCTGTGGACGGCAGCCAGCGGCGTGGTGAATACCCCCTCGGATGGGTATGCCCGCTCGATCGCGAGCCACCTGGGGGTCTTCGCGGCGCCGCCCACGGGAAGCTCCACCCGCCCCTGGCACTGTGTGAGCCAGCCTCCCTGCGCGTCCATTCCGCCCGAGGGGGGTACCCTCGACGAGGCCGGCGACTGCTTCACCCCCTTTGGGCCACCCACCTACCTGCGCGAGGTCGCGACGGCAGGGGAAGGCGGCAGTCTCGTCTGGACCAACCAGTTCTCGGGCGCGCAGCCCTGGAACCAGGCGTGGTGGCACTTCGACTTCGAAGACGCCGGAGAGTACCTGCTCGAGTGGCACGGCGTGGCCGACTATGCAGTGGCAGAGGGTGTTCCCCACACGGTGCGGGCCGCGGGGGCCGAGCACACGGTTCTCGTCGACCAGTCGGTGGGCGATGGCTGGCACAGCCTCGGCACGTTCACCTTCGCGGCGGGCGGCGACCAGGGACTCGTCATCGAAGACCAGGCCAGCGGGGCTGTGGCGGCCAACCAGCACATCGTCTTCGATGCCGTCCGCCTGACGCGGGTGGGGGACTACTGTGGCGATGCGGGTTGCGATGCAGACGAGACCTGCACGACCTGCCCTGAGGACTGCCCCCCGGCCGACGAGGTGGCTGGAAACGGCATTGACGATGACTGTGATGGAGTCATCGACGAGTCTGACGACACCGGGGAGCCGCCGGTGGACTCGGGCAGCATGGGCACCACCGACGACGACCCGCCCGCATCGCCCGACCCTGCGGACGACACCGCCCCGCCCGCGGCGTCGTCTGATGTGGATGAAGGCGGCTCGACCGGCGACAAAGGCGGCTGTGCGACGGTGGGGCCGGTCGGTGGGCTGGCGAGTCTGCTGTTGCTGTGGGTGGGCGTCGGGCGTCGAATGCGACGCGGTTCCTGAGGAACGCTCACCACAGGCCGGCGGCTTCCAGCTGCGCGGTGACCACGGCTTTGCGGTAGGGTACCCAGTCGTTCAGCAGACGGTCGACGGCCGGCTGCCAGTCGTCGTCGCGCGTGCGCCAGGTGCGGCCATCTTCGTTGAAGGCCTTGGTGTCGCCCCAGCGGGCTGACTCGGCGATGATGGCCAAGTTGATCTGGTCTCGGCGGGCCTCGATGAGCGAGCGGACGGCGGCATCGTCGAGAGGTCCACCATCGGCCAGCAGAGTGCGGGCCCGGGCAGCAAATCGTGCTCGGTACTGGGCGTTGTCCATCAGGCGATGGTGCACCCACTGGGGATGGAAGTCCTCGAAGCGGGCCACGTTCATCCGGTAGTCGTCAGTGCGGGTGCCCAGGTTGACTCGATCTTCGGCGAGTCCTTCGCCTGGCCCCCAGCGGTCGGGCAGCAGGCTGTGCTCGGAGTCGTGGGCGAAGAAGCGAAAGCCTTGTTCGCGGTCGGTGCGGTCGATGATGGCGAAGAAGTTGTTGGCGCCCTGGTTGCCCGTGAACGAGCCGGTCGGGGCATCGAAGTTGCCGGTGTAGAAGATCACCATCATGTAGTCGATGAGGTTGTCGACATCGGTCAGCACGCGAAGGTCGTCGTCTCGCGCTCCATCGGGATCGAGGCCGAGCAGTGCGTGGTAGTCCGCGTCGCTCTCCAGGCCGGCCTCGCAGCGCTCCCACACGGCTTGCCAGAGGTCGAGATTGCCGTCGGTGGCCTCGATGACCCGGCCGCGTGGGTCGTCGCCGTTGACCTTCACCACGTCGTAGTCGTCAACATCGCCGCCAAAGTAGGTCTCTGCGAAGCGGGCCTCGGCCCGCTCCTGGGTCTGGTACAGGCCCCAGTACACGCCGTTGATGTAGAGGTGGTAGAAGCGGCTGCGGGCTGCGGGCTGGTCCAGCGAAAGCTGCAGGTCGCGGGCGAAGACGTCTCGCAGGAAGGTGTTTTCCTGACCGGCGCTGCTCTTGAAGCTCCACGAGTAGTTCTGGGCGGTGCGGAGATCGACCTTGTCGAATTGGTCGGCGCCTTCGTCTTCGAACAGGGCGAAGTCGAGCTTGGCGTTGCCGTATTCGCTGCGGAAGAAGAAGCGGAAGGCATGCTTGGGGTTGTTGTAGTGTCGCGACCAGCCGCCGCGGATGCGCAGGCCCATTCCCGCCTGGACCTCGTGGGCGTTGCCTGGATCGATGATCTCGAGCGAGGCGGGCCGCTCCCATGCGTCGCCGTGATCCATGGGGTTGACGTAGATTCCGGTGTCTTCGTTGAAGAGGTGCTCGAGCTCGATGCCGATTGAGATGCTGGGGATGGCCTGCAGGGCATCGACCAACAGGGGGCCGTAGGTTGGGTCGTCGGTCACCCGTGGATCGAGGCCGTAGTCCATGGCATGGATGGGCGAGAAGTTGTCGTCGGTCTCGTAGGGGTCCGGCCAGTCGGGTCCGGGGGCGGTGTTGTGGGGAGACAGAGCCGCGGCCTTTCCTGCAAAGAGGTAGGTGTGGGCGTCGACCTGACTGTCGGTGAAGCCGTCGAGGGTGGCCACCGCGCGCACCACCACACCAGGGGTCGGATCGCGGCCCTCGCGGCTCTCGGGATCGATCGGGATGACCACGGCCCCGATTCCTTGCTCGGCGCGGTCTGAGGTGCGGGGGTCACTGCCATCGAGGGTCCAGGCGAGCTGGGCTTCCGGCTCGCTGGCGGTGAGGGTGAGGTCGAAGGGCGCGGTGTAGAAGCCTCTGTCGGCGTCGAAGTCGAGCGTGAGCTGCTCGAAGATTCCCGGTCCGAGCTCCTCAACTTCGTTGGCTTCTTCTGCGCCGGAGTCCCCTTCACCAGGGCCCGGAGGAGTACTGTCGACCGCGGGGACAGCAGGGGTGGTGGATGGGTCTGCAGCTGCCTTCTCGACCGTCTCGATGGCGGGTGCGCAAGCACACCAGAAGACGAAGAGGAGGATGGGGCGTTGCATTCGGTGGCTCGCAGACGCGGTCGATGGGAGGGAGGAACGTGGCTCCTACACTGACCGATGGTGGGATGATGGTCAATCGTGTCGATGCTTCGGGCCAGTCCGGGGCGGGACGGCATGGGACGCACCTGCCGAACTGGTTAGCCGGCCTGCCCGCGAGTGGATGCGTCGCGTCCACGCCAGGCACAGGAAACAGCCGCCATGATTGAACAGCTCGCCGCACTGGAAACGGAGGCTCTGGCCGCCATCCAGGCTGCTCCCGATCCCGCCAGCCTACAGCAGGTACGCGCTGCCTGGCTCGGAAAGAAGGGACAGCTCACCGCCTTGCTCAAGGGCCTGCGGAACGTACCTCCGGCGGAGCGCGGTGCGGTCGGCAAGGCCGCCAATGTGGCCAAGCAGCGCCTTGCTGCGGCGGCCGATGCCCGCAAGGAAGCGCTCCTCGACAGTGTGAGCGCGGTGCCGGCCGGCTTCGATGTGACCCGGCCTGGGACGCAGCAGCCCACCGGCGGACTGCATCCCATCACCCAGCTTCGCTACGACCTCGACGACGCCTTCACCTCGCTTGGCTTTGAGATCTATGACGGACCCGAGGTCTCCAGCGAGCTGTACGGCTTCGACAGCCTGAACTTCCCGCCGGACCATCCGGCGCGGGAGTCGATGGACACCTACTGGCTCGAAGGCCGCGACACCGAGACCGGTGCGGCGCGGCACTGCCTGCGGCCCCACCTCACCGGTGGCAGCGTGCGCTACATGCAGACCCACAAGCCTCCGTTCCGCTTTGTGTACCCGGGGCGCGTGTACCGCAACGAGACCACCGACGCTTCTCACGAGCGGGCGTTCTTCCAGTACGAAGCGCTGATCGTGGACAAGAAGCTGCCCTTCACGGCGGGTCGTCTCCTGGTGAAGACCATTCTGCAGGCCGTCTTCGGTCGCGACGTGAAGATTCGCATGCGTGCCGGATTCTTCCCGTTCGTGGAGCCCGGCTTCGAGATCGACATGCAGTGCCTCGTGTGCGAGGGCGGTGGCTGCTCGGTCTGCAAGACCGTGGGCTGGCTTGAGGTCATGCCGGGTGGTCCTCCTCATCCCGAAGTGCTTCGCGCGGGGGGCATCGACCCCTCCGAGTGGGAAGGCTTCTACATCAACATCGGTCTCGATCGGCTTGTGATGATGCGGTACGGCGTGGACGACGTGCGGCACTTCCACAGCAGCGACCTGCGGTTCCTGGGGCAGTTCCAATGAAGCTCTCTCTTGACTGGCTGCGCGAGTACGTGGCCCTGCCCGCCGACCTCGACCCCCACCAGCTCGCCCATGACCTCACGATGTCGACGGTCGAGGTGGAAGCGGTCGAAGATCTCGCCGCACAGCTCTCCAGCGTGGTGGTGAGTGAAGTGCGCACCTGCGAGCGCCATCCCGATGCCGACAAGCTCAATGTGTGCACGATGCACGATGGGCGAACGGTGGTGTGTGGCGGCAGCAACGTGGTGGCCGGCATGAAGGTGGCTCTGGCGGTGCCCGGTGCGGTGGTGCGCGGGCGCGACGGACAGCCGCTCACCATCGCGGAAGCCACGGTGCGGGGCGTTGCCAGCAGCGGGATGATCTGCAGCTCGGGCGAGCTCGGGCTGGGCGACCTCTTTCCTTCCACGGGCAAGGAGATCATGGACCTCAGCCCGCTCGAGGCTGCTCCCGGCACGCCGCTGGCCGATGCCATTGGCTACAACGACATCGTGCTCGACATCGACAACAAGTCGCTCACGAACCGGCCCGACCTGTGGGGGCACCTGGGCATGGCCCGCGAGCTGGCCGCTCTGTACGACCTGCCGCTCACCACCCCTCCGGCATCCGCGCTGCCGAGTGCGGACGGCGGCTTCGAGGTCCGCATCGAAGACCCTCGTTGCCTGCGCTACACCGCCACCCGCATCGAAGGGGTCGACGGCAGTGCAGCCTCGCCGCTGTGGCTCGCCGCGCGTCTTGCCAAGGTGGGGCAGCGGCCCATCAACCTGGTGGTTGACCTCACCAATTACGTGATGATGGCGGTCGGCCAGCCGAGCCATGCCTTCGATGCTCGTGACCTGCCGGAGCGGGTGGAGATCCGCGCTGCCCGCGACGGAGAGCCGCTCACGCTGCTCGACGGCACGGAGCTCACGCTCGACCCACAGAGCCTGGTCATCGCCTCGCACGAAGCGCCCACGGCTCTGGCCGGTGTGATGGGTGGTGCACTGGCCGTGCGCGATGACACCGCAGCGCTCTGGCTGGAGATCGCCAGCTTCGACCACGTGGATGTGCGCCGCACCGGTCGCCGCTTCGGGCTGCGCACCGAGTCGAGCACTCGCTTTGAGAAGGGCCTCGACACCCCCCGTGTGGAGACCGCGCTCGGCCTGTTCCAGGCGCTGTTCACGCAGCTGGTGCCGGGCAGCCAGGTGGTGGCCCACATCGACAACCACCCCCGCCCCACATCGCCGGTCTCGGTGGCGGTCTCCGTGCCCTTCTTGCACGGTCGCCTCGGGCGCGAGCTGGGTGCGCCCACCATGGTGGGCCTGCTGAGCCGTCTGGGCTTCTGCACTGAGCAGAGTGGCGATGATCTGACGGTCCACGTGCCCTCGTGGCGCGCCACGGGCGACGTCGACCTGCCGGAAGACATCGTGGAGGAAGTGGGTCGGCTGTTCGGCTTCGAGGCCCTCGGCTTCAGTCCGCCGCAGGTGGAGCTGGTCAACCCGGTCATCCAGCCCGTGCGCCGCATGGAGCGTCGCCTGCGCGAGTACCTCGCGTTTCGCTGCGGGCTGCGCGAGGTCGTGACCTATCCCTGGGTGAGCGGTCGCCTGCTCCAGGCTGCTGGCTTCGGCGACACCCCCACCCTCGGCCTTGCCCATCCGCCCAGTCCCGACATGCGCCTGGCGCCGAGCCTCGTGCCCCAGATGCTGTCCGTGATCGCTGGAAACCTCCGCTATACCCAGGAATTTGGGGTGTTCGAGGTCAACCGCGTGTTCCACCCGGTGGCGCAGGAGGGTCCGGAAGGGCTTCCCACACAGCCCAAGAGGCTGTCGGCTGCCGTGGTGGGCCCCGATGCCGGTGCGCTGTTCTACCGCCTCAAGGGAGCAGTGGAAGGCCTTGCAGCGGGCGTGCAGGTTGCGCCGCTGTCGTGCAGTCCCAGCCCCTCAGATCCACCTGCCTGGGCGGACCCAAGCGCGGTGGTGGCCATCTCGACGGGCGGACAGGTCATCGGGCAGCTCGCGGTGCTGTCGGCTCGCGCCAAGCGATTGGCCGGCATTAAGCGTGGGGAAGCCGCGCTCCTCGAGCTGTCTGTGGATGCGCTCGAGCCGCATGCGTCGCGTGAGAACCGCTATGCACCGCTGCCGCAATTCCCCCGAGTCGACTTCGACATCAGCTTCGTGGTCGATCGGAGCGTGTCCTTCAGCGCGCTCCGGGCTGGTGCGCTCGCGGTCGACTCGCTGATTCTGTCGGTGCAATTCGTCGACGAAT
This sequence comes from uncultured Pseudomonadota bacterium, assembly GCA_913044235.1. Lineage (GTDB taxonomy): Bacteria > Myxococcota_A > UBA796 > UBA796 > UBA2385 > CAJWOS01. The sequence continues at coordinate 6,181 of CAJWOS010000160.1, read as the reverse complement.
ACGTGGGCAAGCAGGTGCCCGACGGCAGCAAGTCGGTCACCCTCCGGCTGTGCCTCGGCGCTGCGGAGCGCACGCTCGTGCGGGAAGAGATCGATGGTGCGGCCAACGCCGTGATCGAGAAGCTCACCGGCGACTTCGATGGCTCCATCCGCGCCTGAGGGTGCAGTCATCGGGCCGCGGCGCCGGATCCTGTCACGCCGACTGTGGGAGGGATCCATCGGTGGCCTGTGGGAGGTTGATCTCGGTGCGTGCACGGAATTTGTGGGATGCGTGGCAAAACCGCGGGGCCCGACCGTAGTCCAGGCACACGCAAGGAGATTCCCGTGCCACAAACCATCAGCCGCCGCGTGCTGCGCGGATTGATTGGGCGCGTGATGCGGCGCGGTGTGCCTCGGTCCGATGCCGAGGACATCGTGCTGCATGCCTACGAAAAATCCGCGAAGGCGCACGACCCCACGCGCGGCTCCATCGAAGCTCTGATGAGCCGGATGGTCGATCGAGACACGGTGGAGTGGTGGCGCCAGAACCGCGCCTGGTCGAAGGTATCGGAGCGACTGAGTGCAGAGTCGGCCGTGGTGGCCTTGCACAGGGTCGATGACGCGGCGCGTCGACGGGCCTACGACCACCAGTCGGCCGTCTTGGAGAGACTCACGCCCGCTGAGCGGAAGGTGTTCGCGGCCTGGGCGCTCCAGCGGCACCTGCCCCAAGGCGAGCTGACCGCATCGCGTGCAGCGGCCACACTTGGCCTGAGCGTGACCGAGTTCAACAATGCCAAGAAGCGTCTGGGGCGGCGGGTTCGCGTGGTGCTCGACGAGCTTGGCCTGACCCCCCGCGACCTGTGGACCGTGGCCGACGACGAAGGCCCGAGGAGGAAACGGCATGCGTGATCCATTCATGGAAGCGGTCTTTGGGGCCATCGAAGAAGGCTCGCCCTTTGCCGATGCAGTGGAAGCGCTGCGCGAAGAGGGCATGGTGGTAGACGAAGCTGAGCTTGATGCCGCGACCGAAGCAGTCATGGCGGAGCTCGCGACCCCTCGGCGTGCGTGGTCTGGCGCTTCGCTGGCCCTCCTGCCTCTGGCCGCTGCTGCCGCGGGTTGGGTGATGGTGGCTGGGCTCGGCGGGGTTGCGCCGCGGTCGGACGGCCCAGACGTCATCACAGCCGCTCCAGTCGTCTCGCCCCGAGGGGCAGAGTCGGCGCCGCGGGCGATGGCGCAGGTCACCGAAGCGGAGCGCTGTCTGAAGGCCCTCCAAGCCGGTCGCGTCGAGGAGGGCTTGCTGCTTTTCGACGACCTCCTCGAGGAGGGAGCGCTCGAAGACACCGAGCTGCGGCGCCTGATCGATGCCCTCCACGGTCTGGCCTCGACGGTGTCGCCAGGCGACCCGTCCAGCATGCAGCTTTCTGAGGCCACGGAGCGAGGCTACGCCGCATGGCTCGAGGCCTTCGGAGACTCGCCCGAAGCCGGTGCAGTGCACTGTGCCTACGGCTCGCTGCTTCACCAGTCGGGGCGGCTCGCAGAGGCGTACACCGAGTACCGTGCCAGCAGTCGCAAGGGTGCCCGCACCCCAGATGCCTCCGGTTGTGAAGACCAAGCGCTGTCTATCGCGCAGCAGATGGTCCGTGCACAGTCGGCTGAGGAGGGCTCGGCGGGCGGTGGCGCGCCCGCCAAGAGTGGCTGGGAGGAGCGGTATGTAGAGGCCGTCTCTCAAGTCCTGAGCGACAACCCCGACCATCCGAATGGTACGGGTCTCGCCTACGAAGCCGCCTACGTGCTCTATGTCTCGGGCGACCACGAGCATGCCATCGAGTGGTTCCAAGACGTGATCGGGCGCGATCCATTGAGTGGGCAGGCGAAGCTTTCTTCGCACCTCATCATGGATAGCTATGCCCAGGCCGAAGACTGGGCAGGGCTTGAGGCGTGGGCGCTGGCATTCCACGCCGATGAAGAAGTGGGCGATGCGGACGACCGAGCGCAGGCCTGGGCCATCGCGGGTCGTGCAGGTCGTGCAGCGCTTGAGCGCGATGGCGACGCCGATGGCTGGCTGGCGTGGCTCGACCGCTATGGAGATGACCCGGACGCGATCCAGAGTGCGGTCGTGGCGCTTCGGGCCGAAGAGCGAGACGCTGAGGCGGATGCCCTCGAGGCGCTGGCCTCGGACTGAGCGCGACCCGGTGCCGCTCCTGAGGAGCGCGTGCAGGTGCTTATGTCGCGGCACATCATCGGGAAGTGGATAGGGTGCCCGCCCGTTTCCCGGAGCCCCCGTGCTGGACGACACCACGCGACATGCTCGTCTCCAAGCTGTACGACAGCGCACGGTCTTCTTTGTGGGGGGGCCTGCGAAGTCCGGCACCACGTGGCTGCAGCACTTGATTGACGCCCATCCTGCAGCGGCGTGCCGGGGGGAGGGGCACCTGTCTCGGGCGCTCCTGCCCATGATGAAGTCAGCCCTCGATCAGTACACCCAGCGCGTGCAGAGCTACAACCGTGGCCTCTTCAAGGAAACGGCGGGCTTTCCCACGCTCGACGCCGACGATCTGGGCTTCTTGGTGGCGACGACGGCTGGTCTGCTCCTCGGACGCATCATCGAGGAAGACCCCACCATCCAAGCCGTGGGCGAGAAGACTCCGGTGAACATTCGCGAGTATCCGCTCCTGCAGTGGTGCTTCCCCAAGTCCCGACTGGTCTGCATCGTGCGCGACCCGAGGGACTGCTTCGTCTCCAACTGGCACCAGACCCGGCGGGTCAACCCGCAGTGGCTCCAGCAGCAGTATGGCGGCTCCATGGCCCGGTTTGGCGCCGACTATGGGGCGCGCTGGGCTGGCTGGATTGCCGAAGGGCTCAAGATGAAGTCGCTGTGCCCGGAGCAGGTCTGCATGGTGCGCTACGAAGACCTCCACACCCAGCCAGTCCAGACGCTGCAGCCCGTCTTCGCGCTCCTGGGTCTGGATGCACGAGCATCCACGGTCGAGGCGTGTGTGGAGCGGGCATCCTTCCAGCGCCTGAGCGGTGGCCGAAGCCGCGGCAAGGCCGACGACGGCTCTTTCTTCCGCAAGGGTGTGGTGGGCGACTGGCGCACCGAGCTGCCCTCGGAAGCCGCGGCGGCGGTGGTGACGCCAGCGCGCGCGGTGATGGCGCAGCTCGGGTACTCTGTCGACACATGATGGGACGGGAGCTCAGCCCTGGCGTCTCTCGGTGGCCGTGACCGTGTTTTCCATCAGCATGGCGATGGTCATGGGGCCGACCCCGCCCGGCACGGGAGTGATGGCCCGGCACTTGTCCTTGACCCCCTCGAAGTCGACGTCGCCCACCAAGGAGCCGTCGTCGAGGCGGTTGATACCCACGTCGACCACGATGGCGCCTTCTTTGACCATATCGGCGGTCACGAAGTGCGGGCGGCCGACCGCGGCCACGATGAGGTCGGCGCGCCGGAGGTGGTCAGCCGCGTTGCGGGTGCGGGAGTGGCAGACCGTGACCGTGGCATTGGCCTGCTCAAGGAGCATGGCCATCGGACGACCGACGATGTTGGAGCGGCCGAGCACGACCGCCTCGAGGCCCGTGAGGTCGAGCTCGTAGCGAGCGAGCATGCGCATCACGCCGAGTGGGGTGCAAGGCACAAGTGCCGGACATCCCTGGGCCAGCAGGCCGGAGTTGATGACGTGAAAGCCGTCGACATCTTTTTCGGGCAGGATCCGCGACAGCACGGCGGCCGAGTCGATGTGGCGCGGCAGGGGCATCTGCACGAGAATTCCATCGACCCCATCATCGGCATTGAGCTGATCGATGAGCGCCTCGAGGGTCGCTTGGGGGGTGTCGGCGGGCAGGCGATGGGTGTCGCTGCGGAAGCCGTTTGCCGTTGCGCGGCGGCCCTTGGTCTTCACGTAGACTTGGCTGGCGGGATCTTCGCCCACGATCACCACGGTGAGGCCGGGCTTGCGGGGCAGGGCGGCCACGCGGGCGCGCAAAGCGGGAGCGAGGGCACGGGCCGTCGCGCGGCCGTCGAGGAGCAGGAAGGACATGGGGACTCCTGGAGGGGCGGGGCCCCTATCCAGGTCGGCGCTGCGGGGGTGCCCTTCCTGTGCGTGGGCTGCAAAGTGGCGCTCGAACGGCCCCGTCGGATGGATGGCGATCGATCGTGGACCGTCCGGCGATCGCGATCGCCGCTGGGGCTTCGTTGCACCATCAGCCTCCCCTGCGGGGTGCGTGCCTTGCAGAGCGAGGGCATCAAGGTGGTCAAAGTCGGCACGTCTTTGCCATCGCCGAGTCGAATGCCACCCCCATTTTGATCGGAGGGCATTGGTTCTGCGCCTGGCGATCCGATGTGGGAGGATGTGCACGATGCTCCTCACGATGTTCCTCACGATGTTCCTCACATTGACTCACAATATGCGCCTCGTGTGCAGGCCACATTGAACGGGACCTGGAGGTCCACATGTCTGTCTCACCCCGCCCTGGTCTGGCCATCCGGCTCCTGCTGCCTGCACTCGTGCTGGCCTGTGCGCCTCCGGATGCCGATGAAGTGCAACAGAAGGCCGCCGGGAGTGGCTCCTCGGCAGATGTGGACGCCGACGATGGCACTGCACCGGCCCGCCCTCCAGAAGACCCATCGAGCGAGCCTCCTGGGTCGGCAGTCAAGCACGAGTCGGTGTTGAACACACCGAGCATCGAGCTGCCTCGGTTCCCCGCGTCGGGTCGTTCGTGGTCGTCGATGGGCACCATCGCGGCCCGGCCCGCTGCGGTGACGATGAGCGACGGCCGCATCGCTGTGGGGTCCACATCCGGGCTGTACACCTATGACGGCGCGTCCTGGACGGTGGTGGTGGAAGAGGACATCGGCTCCATCACGGGTGTGGCCTACCACGCAGACACCCTCGTAATCGCAACCTCGAGTGGAGCCTGGACCCTGTCAGACGCAGAAGGGTTGCAGCTGGTTCTCCCGAACCCGGACCGCTGGTCGTGGCCGCGCCTCGACCACGGAGAAGCGGGGGTCTTTGTTTCGGTGGATGACCTCGCCTACCGGGTGACGCCCGACCTCGAGCTGCTCGGAGATGCCGACGGAATCGTGGATGCGCAGTGTGGCACCCAGGTGGAAGACAATGCGCTTGTGATCTACTCGCTCGACGAGGACCGCTGGGTGGATCTGCCTCTGCCGGGAGACCTGACGACCATCTTTGAGTTTGCCAGTCGCGCGACGGAAGACTGGGTGTTTGGGATGAACTCGGTCTGGCATACCGAAGATGCCGGGGAGACCTGGAGCGCGGTTGCTGAGGTCGAAGACCTGTACTTCTACGATGTGCGCCGAGAGGGAGACCGCCTGGTCACCGTCTCCATGGATCGGGTGGGCTGGTCGGAGGACGGGGGCCGGACCTGGTCGTCGACGCTCCTACCGGAAGCGGCCTACGACATCGACTTCGATGGAGAACAGGCGATTACTCTGCGGACCAGTCCCTACGGGACCATGCCGGATGCAGTCACCGTGGTCGACCTCGACGCCGAGGCACCAGCACCGCCAGAGGCGCTCCCGGAGCTGCCGCCGCAGGCCATCCGCCATCCGCTTCGGCTTGAGGATGGACGCCTTGTGGTGGCGATCGCAGAGGGCATGTTCATCTTGGATGGGTCCGCGACGAGCATGCACTCTCCGTTTTCCTACGGGCCTCTCCAAGATGCCGTCGTGAGTCAGGACCCCGCCATGAGCGGCATCTGGCAGTCGATGATCGGCCCGCCTTGGCTCTACAACTCGGACTCGTGGTCCGCTGTGGGCGGCACCACCTCTGGCTGGCCCATGCGCAGCAGCGAGGCGTACGACTACCACTCGGCCACTGCTCTTGCGGCAACCGAGTCGGGACTCTACGCCTGCACCGGTGTCGAGCCCAGTGTCGAGGCGGCGGAAGCTCGGGCTGACGGTGCCGGGGTGTATTGGCTCGGCTCCTTCGACGCTTCTTGGCGTGCCGTGGGGAGCGGCTTTCCCACGGTCTCGGAGAGCGAGCCGCTGCTGGCCTCGTGCGATGGCATCTGGCACATCGATGGTCGCTTGTTCGCTGCGGCCGGCGGCGTGGCCGTGGAGACCCTGGTGACCCAGACCGTGATGCGCACCCTGGAGGACCGGGTGGCGCTGGCCGAAGCGGTGCTGGCCTTCTGCGACCGCCTGAAGCGTTGAGCCGGGCCCGGCCGGCCCGGACCCGCTG
>CAJWOS010000159.1 GCA_913044235.1 uncultured Pseudomonadota bacterium | reverse complement strand
GTCGAGGTCGTCGCACACCTCGATCTCGCCCGGATTGATGTCGGCGTCTTCGTCGTCGCAGTCGGTGTCATCGGCCACGTAGCCGGTGGGTGCCGCGCACAACTCGAGCGCCGTGCCCGCTGCACCGTAGCCGTCGCTGTCTCCGTCTTCGAACCAAGTGGTGGCGGTTGTGGCGTCGAGCGAGTCATCGTCATCGTCGATCAGGTCGTCGCAGTCGTTGTCGAGGTCGTCGCAGATCTCGATGGCGTCGGGATTGATGCTGCTGTCGCCGTCATCGCAGTCCGTTCGGTCGAGCACTGCGCCCGAGGGGGCGTCACACTGCGCGGTGGGTCGCACGTCCCGGTCACCAAAGCCGTCGCTGTCGCTGTCGGTGTACCAGTTGGAGAAGCCGCTGGGATCGACGCTGGTATCGGCATCATCGGCTGTGCCATCGCAGTCTTCGTCGATGTCGGACAGGTCGCAGACTTCGGTGGCGTCGGGGTTGATGTCGGCGGCTGCGTCGTCGCAGTCGGTGTTGTCGACGACCGAGCCATCGGCCGGGTCTGCGCACCAGACCGTCCCGGCATCCGTGCGGTCGCCGAACCCATCGCCATCACCATCGACGTAGAAGAGGATGCCCGAGGCCGGGTCTACGCTCGGGTCGGCATCGTCGATGGCGCCGTCGCAGTCTTCATCCACGTTGAGGTCGTCGCAGACTTCGGTGGCTCCGGGATTGATGGCGATGTTGTCATCGTCGCAGTCGGTGGCTTCTGCACTGTAGCCCGTGGGTAGGCTGCATCCCTGGATGGCACCCGTGGGCACGCCATAGCCGTCGCCGTCGACATCAGGGTAGAACGCGCGCACGGTGGACAGGTCGATGTTGTCGTCTTCATCGTCTGTCAGGCCGTCGCAGTCGTTGTCGAGATCATCGCAGATCTCGATGGCGTCGGGATGGATGTCGGGGTCGGCGTCGTTGCAGTCGGTCGCATCGTCCACCAGTCCCGCACGGCGCTCGCAGGCAAATTCCGGTGCCTCGGGGTCTCCGTAGCCGTCGCCGTCGAAATCGCTGTAGAAGAGCGCGCCGGAGCTCGGGTCGACCGAGTCGTCTTCGCCATCGATCAGGCTGTCACAGTCGTTGTCGATCCCGTCGCAGACCTCGTCGCCATCGGGCGACGTGGCAGCATCGCCGTCATCGCAGTCGAGAGCGTTTTCGACTCCACTTTCGCCAGGCTCGCAGGCCTCGAAGGTGGCGGCTGGGTTCCCGTAGCCATCGCCATCCGCATCGATGAACCAAGTGCGAACCCCCGCGGCGGTGTCGGGATCGATCACGCCATCGCAGTCATTGTCGATGCCATCGCAGACTTCGATTCCGTTGGGTGAGACCGACGCGTCGGTGTCGTCGCAGTCTTCAGACACCGAGAAGCCGTCGCCGTCGGCATCAAGCTCTGGCTCGTCGAAGGCCTCTTCGATGCCTGTACTGGAAGCCGTCGCGGGTTTTTCAGGGGATCTGCATCCGCTGAGCATGGCCATGATGGCGAGGGTGGAGCACCAGACGCGAGAGGCGATGAGCAGTGGATTGTGCATGCCGCGACGATACTCACCAGCGGAGCGCCAGATCAACCTTCCGGTGTGTCTTTTCGCGATGAATGACAAACCGATGCTTGGCGGAGGACACTGCGCTCGACCGCCCGGTCAGTGGGCTGTGGTACAGCAGCGGTATTCGCGCTGGTTGCCGATGCTCTCGGTGGTGGCTTCGCAGTTATAGGTCTGGTCGAACGCCATGGCGGCCTGGCCGTTGTCGGTGCGATCAGCCGCCCACTCCAGTCCTGAGACGGGCTCGGTGGTGCTTCCAGCCACACAGCCGGGCAGCAGCTCGGCATGAGTGCAGAGATGCAGGCTGGCCGCGGCGCAGTCGAGCACGGCATCTCGCCAGGTCTGGGCGGATCGTGGTGCGACCTCCACGCAGGTATCGCCAGTGAGGACCATGCCACTGCTGCACCCGCGGCTGGGCAGCAGGTCGTCGATCGTGGTCCACTCCGCTTGCCCGGAGACGACGCGCAGCACATCTCCCTCGGCGGCTGTGCTTGCGTCGATTCGGGGTGGGGGCAGAGTGTCGGTGCAGACCCAGGCGCCGCTGGCCACAGAAAGCCACTCCTCCTCGGCGCAGGACAGCGCAGCCAAAGAGTCGTCGTCTCCATCCAGGATGCCTTCAGGCACATCGGTGAGGTCTTCCCAGCTCGGGGCGGTCAGGTCGTCTTCCGTGGCCAGCGCGCTGCCGTCGAGTGTGCTTCCGGGAGCAAGGTCGATGGGACCGTTCGACACATAGTCCTCGATCTCGGCTTCTGTGGGCACGTCGACGGCGGCTGGTGCCTCGCCTTTGCCGGAGGACTCCACGGTGCATCCCGCCAGGGTGAGCAGCAGCCATGTGGGGAAACGGAGTGAGTGCATGACACCTCCAATGCGGTGGGGCCGGTCGCAGCACAACACGGCACCGAAGATTTCGTAGCGGCTCTATCCCTGTGGAGCCGGGATGTGCTGGGTATCGCAAGGGGTGATGGGTCGTGCGCGAAAGCCCTTGAGGGGTCCCGCGCGGCGTTTGTGGGCGTGCCATCACCAAGCCTCGGTGCTTGATCTGGTCTATGATCAGACGAACTTGTTCCCGGCGACCCCTCGTGCGCGTTCTGCCTGATTCTTTGCTTCCGCTGCTGTTGCTGGGCGCGCTGTATGGCTGCATGATCCCAGTGAAGCCGCCGGTGCAGGTGACCGACACCGCGATGGAGGCCATGGGTTCAGAGGTCGAGGATGTGGAATCAGGCGAGATTTCGGGCGTGCAGTGGTCGATGCAGACTGCGCCGGATGCGCTCACGCCGGAAGACGGCCGCCTGCGCTGGGAGCGGTCCGATGGTGCTGTGCTGGAGCTCGAGGAAGGATGGCTCGTGGTCTATGTGCTGGTGCTTGAGACCTGTGCATCCATAGACTTGGCCGAGGGATCACCGCCCCCGCCCCATGGCTTGCCGGACCACGACTCCGCCCAGGTTCGACCGCATGCCATTCCTCTTCACGACGCCACGCCGGTGCTGGGAGCGCGCCGCTCTTTTCCTTCCGATCGTTTTTGTGCGGTGGGGGTCGCTCTGTTTCGCGGCGAGCCCGACACCGAAAACTCACCGGAGGAGGGGGCACTCAACGGAGTCACCCTGGCGCTCAACGGGCGCCTCAAGCGCTCGCTTGATGCGCCTTGGGAGCCGCTTGCGCTTCGATCGGCACTGGCTGCCGAGACCGATCTCTTGCTCCCGGAGCATGCTGCTGTCACAGCGCCGTCCGGAGAATTAGACGTCCGGATCGTATTCCACCCTGAGCACCTCCTCGACGCGGTAGACTTGGCCGAGGACGATGCACGCATCGGCTTTGCGATGCTCGAAAACCTTTCGAGCACGGCCTCACTGATCCTCAATCCCGCTCCCCAGGAGTCCCCGTGAAGCGATTGCCCGTTGTTTTGATGACTGTGATGTCGGTCTCGGTGTCATGTGGCGCCGACAAGTCCGATTCTGGGAGCAGTGACGGGGCCGCCGATGGCGGCTCCGATGGCGGCGACGACGCGGGCGGCAGTGGGGACGACGCGGGCGGCAGTGGGGACGATGCGGGCGGCGAGTCTGGTGGCGAGTCTGGTGGCGAGTCTGGTGGCGATTCTGGCGGTGATGAAGGCACCGACTGCTCAGACTCGACCTACGCCGACTTGGTTCTCTGCACCTCGTGGATGCGCAACGATACCGAGACCGCGGCCATCATCGCCACAGACGGAAGCGACAACCTGGTCGACGTACAGTCGGTCTCGGTCACTTCCGCCGATGGGTCGGACTACATCTCCATCACTTCGGGGGGGGTGCCCAGCTATACCATCTCGTTCACGGCCGAGATGATTGCCGCTCTTGAGGCGCGACCCAACGCATCCACGGACTTCGCGGGTGCGGGCCCCACCGTTTCGGTGGGCGATACCGTGGACTTTGGCGCCGACATTGGCTTCAACAGCACAGGGTGCACGCGTGGCGAGACCGACGAGGGCGCCGGTTTCTGGCCGCCTGGCCCCGAGTGTCCGGAGTTCATCGACCGCACGATTGTGCTGCCCGTCGAGGCCAGCGAGGCCACGGAGGATTGCTACACGCCTGCCGGCCTGTCGGGCGTGATGGTGAATGGGGTGTCCATCTTCAACTGGACCGATGGCGCCCACTACAACAACGAGGGCGTCTGGTACAACATCGCGCAGAAGTTCGAGGCCTATGATTTCAGTGTATGCGGTGGACACGCGGCCCAAGGGGAGTATCACCACCACAACGTGGCTCCATGCCTCGGCATCCAGCTCGATGACGACGGCTCCGAGCACTCGCCCATCTACGGCTGGGCCCCTGACGGCGTGCCACTGCACGGCCCCTATGTGTCCAACGGGAGCTTGGCCGAGAGCTGTTGGCAGACCCGCGACTACAGCGCCACCTCCGAGAGTGGCTGCGGGGAAACGGGCGCTCGGACTTGCTTGCTGGTGGACAACACGGACTTGTCCCAGGGCACAGTATCGGCCGGCTCAAGTGGCCCCACCACGAGTGAAACGGTCACGTCGCAGTCGGGCAACACCTTCACCGCCGAGTCCGGCTTCTACTTCCAAGACTACTACTTCGATGCCACCTGTGTGGACGGCGACCTCACTCGGATGGACATCCACAATGGTCACTCTCACGATGATCATGGCTATCATTACCATATGACCACGGGCTTTCCGTTTACGTATGGCCCTACGTTCTATGGGAAGCTTCACGAAAACGCAGCCATCGAGTGCCAGAGCGACCCGTACATGTCGATGGGCGGTGGTGGTCCCCCCTCACTGTGAGTGGATCCCCGATCCGCTCCGGCGCGCCGTGAGGCCGCCCTCGCGGGGCTCCTCGCGACCGGCCTGCCGGTGGGCTTGGAGGACGGCGTAGCGCTATCCGCGTGGATGCGGCCCCTCACCCAGGCACAAAGCCATGCCGTCCTTCCCTGGAAGAGACCGCTGGTGGCTTCGAGAGAAACAGAGCCTCAGAACTGCAGCTCGCTCAAGCGGAGCGCCATGCCGCGCCCGTAGCTCGGGTCGCGCTTGAGGTTGTTGACAATCGCTTCGAGCTCGCCCGCATCGAGCCAGATTCCCGCAGACGACACATCGATGTGAACGCCCTTGTACTTCACGATGCGCATCTCTTCACCGGTGACCGGACATGTGAGCGTGCGCTCGTGGTCGACGGGCGGGTTGATTTCACTGCGGAGGAGGTCGACCCAGGGAAACGACCAAGCGCCGGAGCGTTCGGCTTCGGTGAGACGAAACAGCTCGGAGCGGTCGAGAAAGATTCCGCGAGAGGAAACGTCGATGGTAACGCCGTTTCGTTGTTCCTGACGCATGGGCTCGTTGCTGATGGGGCAGTTGCGCACGGTGGGCCTCCGGTTCGGCGGCGAACGTATTCGCGCAGGGTGGGTTTGCAACCTATGTGGATGGGTTCGTGTGGTTCGGAAGCGATGGGGGCTCGACCCCGCCGAGAACTGGGTGGCGTAGGCATGCTACGCTCGTGCGCCTTCCCAGCTCGAGTCTGTGAGACTTCACATGTCGAACGATCGACACCGCCCCGCGTCTGTGCTGCGCAGTCTCGGCCCCGGGCTCTTGTTCGCCGGGACCGCGGTGGGCGTCAGCCACCTTGTGCAAGCCACTCGCGCGGGCGCCGACTTTGGGCTGACACTCCTGTGGCTGGTGATCTTGGCCAACGTGTTGAAGTACCCGGCGTTTGAGTCGGGTGCGCGCTACGCAGCAGCCACAGGCACGAGCCTGCTCGAAGGGTATCGCCGCCGCGGACAGGCGGCGCTGCTGCTCTACTTGGCGGTCACTGTCACCACGATGTGCATCGTGGTCGCAGCCGTGGCGGCGGTCACGGCGGGAATGGCCGCGCTGCTTATCAGCCCAGCAGTTCCCTTCTGGGGATGGTCTGCGGGCCTGTTGGCGGCCTGCGGCGCGCTGCTCGTGGTGGGACGCTTCCAGCTGCTCGAGCGACTGATGAAAGCCCTGATGGTGGTCCTCACGATCACCACGCTCGTGGCCATCGTCGCGCTGCTGCCCACCGTCGACACCGCTCGCCTCACCCTGTGGCCGCCGTTGCCGCAGGATGTCGCTGCCTATGGATTTCTCGCAGCTCTGGTGGGATGGATGCCGAGCGCCATTGATGTGGCGGTCTGGCAGTCGCTCTGGGGACTGGAAAAAGCCCGCACGGAGGGGCGACGAATCCGCCTGGCCGAGTCGCTGCTCGACTTTCGGGTGGGCTACATCGCTACCGCGGCACTGGCGGTGGGCTTCGTGTTCCTCGGGGCTGCGGTGCTCAACACTCCGGAGGTCGAGCTTCCAGCCGACATGAAGGCCTTCCAGTTCGCAGCGCTCTTGGTGGACGTCTACGCCACCGCGCTGGGTGACTGGGCCCGACCGGTTATTCTTGTGGCGGGCTTTGCCACGATGTTCTCCACCACGTTGTCCGTGCTGGATGGCTTCCCGCGTGCACTGGAGACTGCCATCGCCCGGCTGGGCGCAGCCGAGACGGCTCCAGCACCTCGAACACGGGTCTACTGGGCCAGCATGGCGGTTTGTGCGCTGGGAGGGCTCGGTATCATCGTGTGGTTCGCCGGAAGCCTCACCCTGTTGGTGGATGTGGCCACCGTCACGTCATTTTTGACCGCACCGATCCTGGCTGCCCTCAACCTGCGCGCTGTCACTGGTCCGGAAGTGCCCGAGGCCAGTCGACCCTCGGGCGCTCTGCTCGCAATGCACTGGGTTGGGCTCGGGCTGATGACAGTGTTTGCGCTCGCCTATTGCTGGTACCGGCTGTTCATGGTGTGACGCGCGGAGTCAGCTCGGATCCCACACCAGGCGGAGCTCCTGGGTGCCGCCCACGGGCACGCTGTAGGTGAGCGTCCAGGAGTCGGAAGCGGGGTCGTGGTTGGCCTGCCACCAGTCGTTGCCTGCGCTCGACGACTGGTCCACGGTCTCCCAGTCGCCGTCGGTGCGACGCTCGAGCTTCCAGCCGTCGTGGCGCACCAAGCCCGAGAAGGAAACCGGTCGGAAGCCGAGTCCGCCCGACATCGTGAGCTCGCCCGCAGTGGCGCCTTCCGCGGCGGCCACTTCAGTGGGGTAGGTCGACACGAGCGTGCCCACCGATGCCTCCACGTCGAGGGCACCGTCGCGGGCCAGCTTGAGCATCATGTTGGCCGACTGCCACTCGGTGGTGTCGAAGCCATCGAGCCAGTCGCTGTCACCGTAGTATTCACCGGCGGGCGGTACCAGGTACTCGATGACCGCTTCGACCGTGCTGCCGGCCGGGATAAAGTTGGTCTGACCACCACAGGGCGCACCACACCACGCGGCGCCGTCTTCGTAGGGCAGCGACAGCTCGAATGAGGTCTGCGCGAAGCCGCCGTTGTAGGTCTGGTAGAGGCTCACGTGGGGGGTGGTCACAATGGTGCCGCCGATGTCGGCCTCGAAGTGCCGGACCACGTAGCCCACATTGCCAAGGTTCTCGGGCGGGTCGGTGGGGTTGATTCGGATGATCGAGTTGTCGTAGAGGAACACCCAGGGATCGTCGCCGGCCACCTCGATGCCGCGGTCTCCATCGCTGGCGTAGCCGCGTGTGGTGCTGGTGCGCACCGCAGTGTCGGCCATCACCCCCGAGGCGTTGCCGTAGGCCATGTACTGGAAGCCGTTGTCGGAGTAGTTGTCGGCGGCCACCTGGAAGAAGGCGAGGCGGTCGTAGGTCACGTCTTCGAGGAACTCGAACGACAGGTGGATGTAGGTCCGCACCAGGTCGTCGCTGGCGATCAGGTGAGGGGTGGCGCTGGCCTTGATGCGGCCGTCGGTGGTGACCCCCGCGTAGGTGACGTCGGTGAGGTTGGGACCCACTGCGGTGTAGGCACTGCGCACGCGTGCGATGCGGCGAATCCAGTACCACTCGCGCTCGGTGGTGTAGCGCAGGAATTCGGCACCACCGATGTTTCCGGTCCAGGTCCACTCGCCCTTTGCATCGACCAGGAAGGGCCGTACGTCGTCTTGCATCGAGCGGCCGAGGTTGACGTCGGGGTCGTAGGTGATGGACTCCCCGAAGGCACCGAGGGCGGTTTCGTCCCAGTGGCCGCCGGCGTCACTCCACCCGATGAGGCTGAGCTGTGCATGCGATGCTGCGTAGACGTCGCCCCACTTCGACGAAGCCATGGTGAGCTCTAGAGTGTGGTCGGCGCCGGCTTCTACGGTGGGCTGGGTGTAGAGGTGGTACCAGTTGTAGGGCCGTCCCTCGTGCCAGTTTTTGGAGATCTGGAGTGGCACGCCCACGGGCTCACCGTTGAGGTCGCGCAGCGAAGGGGCGCCCCCCACGATGTACCAGGACATCTGATCGCTTCCGTGCATCGCCACGGGGATGGACAGGGTGTCGGCAGCGGTTGAGCGGATCTGCAGGTGGTGCCGGCCGTGCCAGTGGTGGAAGTCGGGGTTGCTCGAGTAGCTGGCGCTCGATGGGCCGCCGGCGTCCTGGAGGGTGCCCATGCTGGCGCGGAAGGCGCCGAGAGAAGGGTCCCATGGGGCGTTTATCGCTCTCGCCACGGCGTTTCCGTCTTTGTCGAGCAGTGTGCTTTGCACGGTCGCTACGCTTTCCGGGTCGATGTAGAATGCCTGCATGTCGCCATCGAGTGCTGTGGTGGGGGCCATCAGCAGGGAGATAGACGCTCCGCTCCGTGACCCCACAGCCTCGGCGACGACTGCGCCGGTCCGGTCGACCGACAGCGTGTTGGTGCTGCCGGGTACGTCATAGACCGCGAAGAGCCAGCCTTCCCCGCTGGCATCGGTGAGCGTGAGGACGCGGTCCGTGACCAGCCAGCTGGCCGTGGTCAGTGTGGTGGTGAGGTCGCCGCTCATCACCACCCGCGCGGTGCCCGCGGCCGCTGAGCCGCCCGACACGGTATGGGTGACGACGAGGTGGCGCGGGGAGCTGGCCACCTGCAGCTCTCCCTGCAGGGCGCTGTCGCTGCCATACGAGACTGTGGGCACCCAAAGCCGGTTCATGAAGCGTCCGCCGTCGATCGTGCGCGAGCGGTGGATGCTGCTGCTGTTGGTGCCGAGAAAGCTGGTGGCAACCACAGGACTCGTGGCAGTGCCCGCCTCGTAGCGAACCGACACGCCGGTGAGGCCTTCGAGCTCGGAGTTGTCTCGGTCGAGGGCCTCGATCATTCCCAATCCATCGGTGAATGCACCGATCTGATCGAACGAGCCGGTCGTGTCGTCCCAGGTGATGCCGTAGTGGCCGGTGAGGAAGTGCCGGACCGCTTCGGTGGCGGGCCATGTCTCCGTGGGACGGAAGTTCTTGGGCCAGTAGGCGTAGGCGTAGTCGAGGGTGGCCACGGTGGGCACGGAGGCTGTCGGTGCACAGGCGGGCTGGGACATGTCGGTCTCGGAGACCCACCGGTCGGAGTCCTCGTCACACTCGGTCACCACGGTGCAGGGGTCGCCGTCGTCGCTGGGCTCGGGTGGAACGCCATCGACACAGCCGCCGTCGCCGTCGCAGGTCTCCTCGCCGTTGCACCACAGGCCATCGTCGCAGTCGCAGTCGCCGCTGTCTTCGGGCGGTGCGTCGGAGTCTACCGATGGCTCGGTGGTCGCTGTGGGTGGTGCGGTGTCGCTGCCAGCGGGCGGCGTCAGCGGTGTCTTTGGCTCGCCCTGAACACACCCGGCCAGCACCAACATGCACAAGAGAAGGAGGCGATGCATTTGGTGTCCGAGGTCGTGGGGTGGTCGGAGCGCGTCCCTGATGGTGCTTCGCAGACCGTAGCGGTCGCGCTTCACTGGTCGATCCGCAGGCGGTGATGGTGCCCCGAAAAGGTCAATTGATCAACCCAGAACGGGCAATCGCATGGTCGGTTTTGCACCGATGGAAGCGGTCCGGGGCGCTCGGTGAGCCAGATGTGTGGGGGCACCGAGCGTGAGGGGGTGCCCGGTGCTGTTTGACTTATTTTGAGTACAGTTGTGCAGCAGTGCGCCCGAGGAAACGGTGTACGCTGTTGGGCGATGTCTCGGTCGATGGAGTGCGCATGTCTCTTCGTTTTTTCGGTTCGCTATTTGTGTGCCTCACCGGCTCGGCCTGTGGGGCTGGCGATGCGTCGAAGATGGCACCGGCCGACGCAGAGGGCGACAGTGGTGAAGCGAGCGCTGGCGACGTCACCTGGCATGGCGACATCGAGAACCTCGTACAGAGCCAGTGTGTGCGCTGTCACAGTGCGGATGGACAGGCCCCGGGAGACTTCAGCGATGTGGCGACGGTCGAGTTGTTGGCGGAGCCCATCCTGGCTGCGGTCGAGGCAGGCACCATGCCCCCGCCGGTCTCCGATCCCAGCTGCCGCCCGTATGTGGGCTCGGAGCTGATGCGGCTCGATGAAGACGAAAAGGCCCGACTTCGCTCGTGGGTGGAGGGCGGAATGCCCCGAGGCGAACCCGGCGGAGGCCTCGGTGAGGTTCTGCCGGCTCGTCTGGAGAATCCCGATGCCATCATTCGGATGCCAGAGCCCTACACCCCAACGTTCTCGCAGGCCAGCGAGCCGGGCAACGAGTATCGCTGCTTCCTGCTCGATCCTTCGGAGTTCGCCGGCCAGTACATCACTGCCATTGGCCCGGAAGTGGGTGAGCCCGGTCTGATGCACCACATCGTGCTGAGCACCGTCTCGCGCGACGATGTAGACGAGCGTCACCTCGATCCGCAGGGATGGGAGTGTATGAACGGCTCCCCAGGGATCGAGACCGACGACATGATCGCGGGCTTTGCACCGGGCACCCAGCCCTTGGTGCTGCCTCCCGGCACGGGTCTCCAGATTCCAGAAGACAGCTATCTGCTTCTCGACATGCACTACTTCGCAAATCCCGATGCCGTTGGCCTGGCCGATCAGACCGGCGTGGCTCTGAAGCTCGCGGACTCGGTCGAGACGCCGGTGTTTCTGATGAGCTTGGGCATGGCCAATTTCGAGATTGGCGCGGGCGATCCGGCCGCCGAAGCCCGTCGGGCCTTCCCGATGAGGACCGACCTGGACCTGTACACGATGCTGCCTCACATGCACGGGCTGGGCTCGGCCTACAACGTGAAGGTGGAACACACCAACGGCGACGAGACCTGTGTGGTCGAAGGCGGCTACAGCTTCGACAACCAGATCACCTTCCTGCTCGAGGAACCGGTGGCTCTGGCGGCGGGCGACAAGATCGATGTTCGGTGCGAGTGGGACAACTCTGGGGGCACCGAAGACGTTCGCTATGGGGAGCGCACCGACGAAGAGATGTGTTTCTTCTTTGGCTTGGTGGGTCTGCGGACCGACTGAGCGTGCCGTGTGAGGAGGGCCGCAGGCAGTGGCGTTGGAGACCA
Organism: uncultured Pseudomonadota bacterium; assembly: GCA_913044235.1. Taxonomy (GTDB): domain Bacteria; phylum Myxococcota_A; class UBA796; order UBA796; family UBA2385; genus CAJWOS01. The sequence continues at coordinate 2,110 of CAJWOS010000159.1, read as the reverse complement.
TCGAGATCTCGGTCCGCGGAATGCGGGTGCCCGTGCTGGCCTGTGGGCCCGACGACGGTCCGGCAGTCCTGCTGCTGCATGGGTTTCCCGATCATCCAGGGAGCTTTGAGCGCTTGATGCAGCGGCTCTCGGAGGCAGGCTTTCGTGCGCTGGCACCCACAGCGCGGGGCTATGTGCCGTCGACCCTGTCGCCGGACGGCGACTATCGAATGGAGGCGCTCGCGGCAGATGTGGTGGGCTGTCTGGATGCCCTCGGGGTGGAGCGAGCCCACTTGCTGGGGCACGACTGGGGTGCCGTTGTGGCCCACACGGCTGGAGCCATGCATCCCAGTCGCTTCGTCTCGCTCACCACACTTGCTGTGCCGCACCTCGCACGTCTGCATCGGGCCATCCCTCGCTTGCCGGGACTGTTCTGGAAGACTTGGTACCAGACCTTCTTCCAGCTTCCCTGGCTCTCAGACTGGGCGGTTCAGCGCCGAGAGTGGGCGCTGGTGCGGTGGCTGTGTGGGCGCTGGTCTCCTCGCCCAGACCCCGACGGCTGGGCGTTTTCCGACCAGGAATGGTCGGAGCGCGTTGCCCGCTTCGATGCGCCAGGCGTGCGCGCCGGGATGCTTGCCTACTATCGGCAAAACCTCTCTCTCGGTCGCATGTGGACTTTTCTGCGCGGTGGACTCGACCACCTGCGCGTGATTCCGGTGCGCACACTCGCCATCACCGGGGCGCGGGACGGCTGCATGGACACCCGACTCTACGACTACGGTCTCGATCCAGTGGACTTCCCTGGGGGGTTGACCGTGAAGCGCATCGACGATGCCGGCCACTTTGCCCACCTGGAGCAACCCGAGACGGTGGCCGAGATGGTGCTCGACTGGCTCGGACCGGCGAGCCCATCGCTCAGTTGATGCGTGTGCCGGGCGCTTGCAGCGCGCGGGGAGGCATCGAAGCAGCGATCCGCCGAACATTGGACTCGACCTGGGGGAGCCACCAAAGTGCTCGGAGGATGGCCACAAAGACCTGCCAACCGCTCATGTGGGATGTGAGCGCGAGACGATTGCGGAAGAAGAACCGACGCAGGGCCCCATGCCGCATGCAGGCGCGGCCATTGTCGTACAGCGTGGGCAGCACTGTGAGGAGGTCTTCTGGCCGCTCGGGAGGCAAGGTGGACTGGAGTGCGGCGTTGCGGGTCTCGTCGCTGCTCAGGCCGATTTCTGCCGCAGCCACGAGTGCCGCACTGGCTGTGGGCTGGCAAAACAGGACCGACTGGAGCGTGATGCGGTTCGGCTCGAAGATTGGGCGCGGTGCCCAGGTGGGCAGCCCCTGGGCGGTGCAGTCCACGTGAAGAACGTGGGGACCGGTGGGCAGCTCGCCACGCTCCAGCACGATGCGCTCGGCCTCGATGCGCTGCAGGTGGCCCATGCGCACCACGCTTTGCACGCGGCGGAGCTGAGCGACTTCTTCACCGCTCACCGTTGCGCAGCGGAAGCACTCGGGCTCGCGCTCCGGCCAGATGCGGGCGAGGAGACCGATGTCTTCAAAGCCACCGAACAGGTCCCGCCAGTTGCGGGAGCGAACGATGGCCCGACCCTGCTCCGCGAGGGTCTCGAGGATGCGTGCAGGCCATAGGTTGTCTCGCATCATCACCCAGGGATCTCGGCTGACCACCCAGGTGATGCGCTCTGGGTCGACCCGCTGGCGGAGGAGCTCCAGCACGGCATCCATGCCGGTCTTGCCGGCGCCGATGACCACGAAGCGTTCCCACTCGCGCTTGAGGCTTGGGAGTACGTTGAGGGGCTCCACCGTGCAGGTGGGGTCGACGGGGAACGGGGGCGGGCGCATCGAGGGCGTCAGGATGCGCACCGTTTTCTTCTTTTTTGGGCGCCCACCGCCGCGTATCCAGCTGCGGGTCTCCAAATAGAGGAAATCCCGGATTTCCCAGACGTAGTCAATGGTCACAGCGATAGTGGCAACCATGAGGGTCACATAGAGCATCCGCAGGGAGACGGAGAGGAGGGCGAGGCCGCCGATGTGGCGTCCACGCCGCCGCCGCCTCCGCTGGCCGCGGCGCTCGAGGTGGTGGCGGCGCTGCAGGCGAAGGATCCCAAGCTGCGGG
>CAJWOS010000158.1 GCA_913044235.1 uncultured Pseudomonadota bacterium | reverse complement strand
GCGGACCGTGCGCCCGCGGACGCGCCGCCGGCGCCCGAGCCCGAGGCGGCCAAGCCCGCCGAGGAGCCTCCGGCGCCGCCGCGCCGGAACCCGCGCCGCGGCGAGGAGCGGGTCATGCTCCGATGCCGCCGCGTCTACTTCGGCACGGCCCTGCGGCGCGACGTCACGGTCGTCTTCGCGCCGTCCTGCGTCACGATGGAGTGGCGGAGCGACACGTCCGGGCTCTACATCGAGACCAGGCTGGCGCCGTCCCACATGACCTCGTTCGACTTGTACCACGGCCCGGCGCGCGGCGCGGGCGGCGACGGCGAGGCCAACCCCATCAACCTCGCGGACGACGACGAAATGGCGCCGGATGCGATCCGCGAATTTTTCGCCATCGGCCTGCGCCAGAAGCCGCCGCACCTCCGCTCCGTGGAGGGCTTCGAGCCCAGCGACGACGCGGGCTCCCGAGAGGTCAGCCTGACCGTGAAAGACACCTTCGGTCTCTCGACCCTCGCCAAGGTCACGTTCAACATCATCGACTCCGAGCCCCCGGTCATTGACATCTTGGAGCCCGTTTCCGGCGAGCCCTACTCGGCGAGCGAGCCCATCCGCTTTCTCGTCGAGGTGACCGACCCAGACAACGAACCCGAGCAGCTCGTCACCATGTGGGACAGCAACATCCAGGGGGAGCTGGTGCTCCCCTCTCCAGATCCAAGTGGGCTGATCGATGGCGTGGTGTCACTCGAAGAAGGAGACCATCGCATTCAGGTGGAGGTCTCCGACCCGGAAGGCAATGTGACCGACGAAACACTCTTCCTCGCGGTCGGACCCTGAGCTGCGGAATCAGCCGGAAGGAACCTGCGCCCGCAGCGCGCTCGCTGCGCCACAACAACCTCTCAACGACGCGTACCAGATGTACGACCGCCTGGGTCCCGCCTCCGCAGGACTGGCGTTCTCTGTGACCAATATTCATTTTACCGTGGCACCGGCCGGTCCGCTTCCATGCAGCGCACCTGAGAGCAGGGCCACGCTCCGCCAAACATAGCGGTCCAAACACAACCCAATAATTCGTATATTTTCGTACACCCTCTTTCGACCGACCGGTTTTCAGTTACGGCGCCCCGCAGACCCCCCACTCCCAACGTTGGGCCCCTTGGGCCCATATCCTGCTTCGGATCTACCCATGCGCCTTGCCGCCCTTCCCTTGCTTCTTTCCGCCAGCCTAATCGGCCAGACCGCTCTCGCTGGAAAAGACAAAGCTGACTACGCCGTACTCCTGGGAGCAAGCCCATTCGGTGGTTCGGTCAACTTCAGCTACACCCCGAAGAAGAAGACCTCCTGGAATGTCGCCATTGGTCGCGGCCCGGATTGGATCTCGTCCACCGCCACTATCGACAACGTAGAGTACGATCTCAAGGCCAAGTCCGCCTGGGGAGCGGTCCTCTGGAACCATCGACCCGTTAAGGATGCCGACTGGTTCCGTGTTGCTGCCGGTCTGGCGATTGGACGAATCGACGGCACCATCGAAGAGACCGGCGGCGACAACAAGTACGCTGCCGCCTACGTCGAGCAGCCCGCGTTGTACACGGGCGTTGGCTTCGGAAACAAGCCCGTCAAGGGATTTGTCTACGGCTTCGACATCGGCGTCTTGACCACCGGCGGCCCGTCGATTGTCCAGACAGATGGCACCGGCGCCGACCAGAGTGACGCCCTCGCCGACGACTGGCGCTTCGGCAGCGTGCTCCCCAACTTCCAGCTCACCGTCGGCTGGGGCTTCTGAGCCTCTTGAGCCCGAACCGACCCGCAAACGAACGGTGCCTGAATGGGCATCGTTCGTTTTGTCTTGGGAGTCCGGATCGAATTGCTCGCGGCATGGGCCAGGACCGGCCCGCACCAAGCCGTCCCGCTCCTTCTTCCCTGGGGTTGTGCTGCAACGCGCAAAACCGCTCGGTACGACAACGATCCCCCCATCTGTTCCCAACAGGTTTGACCCACCATCCCCAGACCCTGTAGCCTCGATTCGCTCAGGTCTGAAGGTTGGCTTCGGACGACATCGTCCCATCCTTTCCGTTGGAGTGTGCATGTTCGAGCGGCCTTCCAAGCGGTCCGTGCTGCCGCCCATGCTGTGTTGGGCTGGCCTGCTCGCCAGCGGCTGTGACCCCTCCGCAGGAGCTGGTGGCAAAGACACCAGCCACGAACCCACCAGCTATGAAGGCGACGATCCTGGCGAGTGCAGTGATGCAGCCGACAACGATCGCAACGGGCTGTACGACTGCGACGACCCCGGCTGTGCAGGCTCGCCCGACTGCGATGGCAGTGCCACAGAAGCCAGCGACGCCGATGGGGATGGCTTCGACGGGCTCGACCAGGGCGGCACAGACTGTGACGACGACGACCCATCCGTGAACCCCGACGCCGTCGACAACGAAGGCGACGGAATCGATCAGGACTGCGACGGGGTGGACGGGGTGGACGGCGATGGGGACGGCGTGGCCAGCGGCGAGGACTGCGACGACACGGATGCTTCTACCTATCCGGGCGCACCCGAAATCTGGGGCGACGGTATCGACCAGGACTGCGACGGTGTGGCCGATGTGGAAGGCTCCGCCTGCTCGGCCGACATCACCATCAACACGCCCGAGGGTCGCACCACCACCCTGGACTTCTGCCAGGACTGGAACGTCCAGGCACGCTTCGAGTACGACCCCGACGACCATCCCGAGGTGCTGTCTTTTGTCCTGACCCTCAATGCCACCACCGAAGCAGACTTCCAGTGCACCATCTCGGTGGTGCAAGAAGGCGTGTGCGAGACCGGCTACTACGACGCCCGCGACGACACCCTCACCGCCGGCCTGGTCACCCTCGACTGCAGCGGTGTGGCCGACGAGTATGAGACCTCCACCACCTTGGGCCAGGGCTACCTGCTCCTCACCGAGATCGACACCGGCACCGAGACCGGCAGCTTCGCGGGATCGCCGTTGCCGACCACCCTGGCGGGCCGACTGCACGTGTGGGACAGCGGCTACGACGTGAATGGTGAGCTCGATCTCACACTGCGCCAGGTCGCCCCCGATGGCGAAGAACAGACCGCCTGCGCAACCGTGAATCCCGACTTCGACAGCGATGGCTCGGCCGGGACCAACTTCGACGGTCCGGACTGCGCCGACACCGACCCACTCACCTACCCCGGCGCCGCTGATCTTGAAGATGCCAGTGCCTGCATGACCGATGCCGACGACGACGGCTGGGGCGACCTGTCTCCCGCGGATGGCGTGACGGCTGGCACCGACTGCAACGATGCCAACCACACCGAGTACCCAGGCGCCGTGACCGAAGCCACTGGCGGCGCCTGCATGTTCGACGGCGATGGTGATGGCTACGGGGACGCGACCGCGACCGCCCCCTACGATGCAGGAACGGACTGCGCGGATGCCGACGCAGACACCCATCCGGGCGCCGCCAGCCTCGATGATGCCACGGCCTGCATGACCGATGTCGATGGAGACGAGTGGGGAGACTGGGCCGCGAGCGGAAGCGTGACGCCCGGCACGGACTGCAACGACGCCGATACCAGCGAGTACCCTGGGGCCGTCACCGAGGCGACCAGTGGCGAGTGCATGCGCGATGCTGACGCAGACGGCTACGGCGACAAGACCGCAGCCAGCCCCTACGATGCGGGAACGGACTGCAACGACGGCGATGGGGGAGAGTTTCCAGGCGCCGTCACCGAGGCGACGGGCGGCGAGTGCATGCGCGATGTCGACACTGACGGCTATGGCGACGCCACGGCGTCCAGCCCCTATGACGCGGGAACGGACTGCAACGACGGAGACGGTGCCGAATACCCAGGCGCGGCCGCCGAGGCGACGGGCAGCGAGTGCCTGAAAGACAGCGACCGAGATGGCTGGGGCGATGTCACAGCCACGGCACCCTACGATGTAGGAACGGACTGCCACGACAGCAATGCGGCGGTCTATCCGGGCGCTGCAGCCGCGGAGCCCAGCCTGTGCACCATCGACAACGACGCCGACGGATGGGGCGACGCGGCCGCGGCGGCTCCGGCCGAGGCCGGGACCGACTGCAACGACCGCAACGCCAGCCTCGAGCAAGATGATGCCGACTCAGACGGCTACAGCACCTGCGAGCTCGACTGCGACGACGGGGACAGCACCGCTCGACCCGGTGCCGCCAGCAAAGAGGCATCGTTGTGCACCATCGATGCCGATGGCGACGGCTATGGCGACGACAGCCTGGTCTCCCCCGTCGACAAGGGCAGCGACTGTGACGACACCCGCGACGACATCCACCCCGGCATCGTGGAGGGCCCGCTCTCGAGCGACGTGGACTGCGACGGCAGCGTGAGCACCGAAGACAGCCTTACAGACGCCAGCTATGTGCTCCTCGGAGAGAACGGCGACGACTACGCGGGGCTCAACGTGGTGGGCGCAGGCGATGTCGACGGGGATGGCCTGGCAGACTTGCTGATCTCCGGGTCGGGAAACGACGATGGCGGTCTCGCCGCGGGCAAGATCTATCTCCTGCTCGGCGGAAGCCTCTCCAGCACCGCCACCATCGACCTCAGCGACGCAGACTATGCGTTCATTGGGGAAGAGGCAGGCGATAGCCTCGGCTGGTGGCAGGCCGTGGACAGCGCCGGTGACATCGAAGGCGATGGCAAAGGCGACCTCCTGTTTGGTGCGTCCTCAAACGATCTGGGGGGCGATACCGCCGCCGGCGCAGCCTACGTGGTCGCTGCCGACAGCCTCGGCAGTGATACGACCATCAACATCAGCGATGCCGACTACCGAATTTACGGCACCGGTGAATACACACTTCTCGGCAACGATGTTGCCAGCGCGGGCGATGTCGATGGAGACGGGAAAGGCGACCTCCTGCTGGCCGATGCCTCCGGTGCGGTGCTGTTCTTCGGCGCCAGTCTTGGCAGCACCTCCACCCTCGGTGCTGCGGATGCAGATGTGCGGCTCGATGGTGCGACCGGTGCCTCGACGGTCTACCAGCGGCGTGTGCACGGCCCCGGTGATTTTGACGGTGATGGGCAAGACGACATCCTGGTCGGTGATGTCTACTGGAAAGACGGAGACCCCTTCTTTGAGCGGACCGGTCGCGCCTATCTCGTGTCGGGTGCAGACCTGACCGGCAGCAGCTTCGACCTCGACGATGCCAGCCACACCTTCAGCTGCGACCCAGCGACCGGCTACGACGATCCCGTATACTGCGGCGCCCACATGGCCTCCGTGGGGGACTACGATGCCGATGGCAAGGCCGATGTGCTGATCGGTGCCTCCGATGACATGTCCGGTGACCCGGAAGGCGCCTACTACATCTTCCTATCGAGCAGCCTGGGCGGCACCACCGACCTGACGGGCAGCGACGCCGACTACGCGTTTCTCAACACCAGCACCGACGAGGCCACGTCGTCGGTTGCCTCGGCTGGCGATGTGGATGGCGATGGCGTGGACGACCTCATCTATGGTGACATCTTCGGAGACCGGCCAGACTATCTCGGCTTTGCGAAGGTGCTCCTCTCCGGCACGCTCGCCACCCCAGCCGACTTCGATCTCGGCGACTACGACTACGCGATGTACGGCGAGACCGCCTGGTGGGGAACCGGATGGTCCGTCAACGGCGTCGGTGATGTCGATGGAAACGGCTTGGACGATGTGATGGTGGGCGCGCCGTACGCCGATGGCTACACCGGCCGGGCCTACCTGATCCTGAGTCGGCTCTGAGGCGCTCTGCCCAACCTCACTGCCAGTCTCTCGTGCGCAGCCGGTGAACACTTGCCATTCGAGGGAACACTCTACATCCCCATGCCACTCACCTTCGGACGCGGATCATGGTCGCTGAAACCAAACGGATGCCTCGCGGGCTCAAGCTCCTGCTGTTCTTTTCCGCCCTGATGTTCCTGTGCGTGTTGGTCGGCACGATGCTGTCGCTCGGAGGACTGGCATGGGCCCTCTTGCCGGGTCCCCAGACCGATACCCGGTATGCGATCGATGAAGACACCGTGGCTGTGGTCCACCTAAACGACCTGGGCGACGACCCAGAAGTCCGCGAGCTGGTTCGCGTTGTGTTTCGAAGCGCCATCGAGGTCGCGCAGGCAGACAAGCAAAACCAGCCCGCGGTGTCCGACTGGCAGATCGACTTGACCGTGGCGCAGATGACCCTGATGACGACGGCCATGATGCCCGAGCAGGCCACACTGGTGGTCGACCGCCACCCTGCGGGCGACGACCGCCACTGGACTCTTGTGGCCAACCTTCCAATGGGACCACGTGTTGTCGATCTGTACCTTTCGCAAGAGGCCAAAGAAGAGGGTCGCTCCATCCATGAAGACGGTCACGACTTTACGCTGCTCGAACCCTCCCAGAAATACATCAGCTTTCACGAAGGAACCGCCGTCTGGAGCAGCCATCTGGCCCAGTCCAAGCAGATTCACCGCCGGCTGGATGCCCGCGCACAAAGTACTCTGGCCCGCCAGGTCACCGAGCTTGCGGAGCAATGGTCTGTGGTCGCTGTCGTCCACGATGCGCCCTTGCTGATGAGGCTGGTGGGCATCGACGATGCTTCCGAGCCCTTGAAGGAGAGCATTTCCATGCAGTTCGCACAGGCGGAGGTTGGCCTGCGCGTCAATGATGCCGACTCTGCAGAAATGCAGGTCCGCATCGAGACGTCCACCACAGAAGGCGTCGAGCAGCTGGCCACGTCTATGGACGCCTTGTGCGAGGCCCTACGGGCCAACGTTGCGCAGACCGCTGTGGTGTTCTCCTGTACCTCCACCCTCGGCCGAGACGATCTGACTCTGAATGCCCGCTACCAGAACCTTCAAGCTGTCGTTGCCACAAGGCTCGCAGCGGTCCGGCACGCAGAGAAGCACGAACCCCCTTCGTCGAACCCGTAGCGCTGTCCTCAATCGGGGCATCATGGGCATCATTGAACCCCAGGATCAGCCACCGCCGGTGCCTATCGTAGTAGTACGAGCACCACTCGGCTTCATCGGATCTTTAGGCATGTCCATCCCCCCTGTGTTGTGTTTTCATGCTGCTCGGAAACCCCGGATACACGGTCTTCTTAACTTCTTTAATCATCAGAAAGATGCTGGATATCGTTGGATGCCCCGTCACGGTGTGTTCCATACTGCAGATACTTCGGCATACTCCTGCCCAGCGGAACCTCCGCATCGCGGCACTTACCGTCGGAGTCCATGCTTTCGATGGTCAAACGAACCAGCATGGACTCCCTCCGTAAAGCCCCCCCCTAATCATCGCCCCATCAGAGTAACCAAAGCGACGGAGAGCGAAGTCTGCCCTTCATCACGCCGAATTCTACGGCGAGCGGGTCTTCTAGTGCCCTGAGCCCATCGTTTCATATGCGAACGCAGACCGTTGGGATCCCAAAATTCATCGCCGGTCGCTCCACGGATGGTCATTTGAGCGGCGGTGCTCTACACTCGAGTCATCTCATCGGCTCGAGCGCCGACCTGGAGCCTACATGTTCCATCTCACCCCTCCTTGGGGGGTCCGTCTATCGTTCGGTTGCCTTGTCCTTGCGACAGGGTGTTCCGACTACGCGTTTCATGCCGAGAAGGTGGTAGAAGACGCGGCTGCGACCACTGCACAACCTCAGGTCGTTGTGTCGCCTGATCCAGTCGACTTTGGCACGCTCGACTCGGTCCAAGCGGTCACACAGACAGTGACCATCGGAAATACGGGCCAAGCCGAGCTCCGCCTTGATGCTGTGCGCATCGACGGGGCCTCAGCCTTTGCAGTCACAGATCCGGAAGTCGAGACCTTGCCTCCCGGCGCCCAGACCACGCTCGTCGTATCGTATGCCCCCACCGAAGATCGTGCCGACCACGATGCCCGACTCGATGTCTCATCCAATGCAGAAGGTCGTCCTACAGCATCGGTTCGCCTGCTCGGCTCCATCGCGGTCTTTGGAACAGACAGTGGCACCTCCGGCCCCGACGAAGCGCCAGCTTGCACCTGTCCGGAGGATTTCGCGCCTACCGAAGACGGCACAATGTGCTTCCAGCAGACCGAGGCTCCTGCCGCTGCCACAGGTGAAGAGATGGAAGTGTGCGCGGTCACGCCCTACCCGTCCTATGGCAAGTTCGGCGTCCTGTATCCAGGCGGCACCAACCTGCGAGACAGCTACTGGGGTCAGGATGACGACACCCCAAATGGACGTCTCAACGATGTTGGCGTCTGGAGCTGCAGGTCTACAGGCGCCTCAGAGGCGGGCGTCGAGCCGATCGCAAGCTGGATCGGCTTCAATGTCTGCGTACATGTCGAGGCAGATGGGGACTACCTGCTCGGCCTCGGTGGCGACAATCGGGTTCGATTTCAAGTCGACGGCATCCCGTTCATGGAGCAGCCAGACAGCCATACGCGGAATTTCAACTATTGGTGGATGGAGTCCATCTCGCTCACGGCAGGCGCGCATGTACTCACCATCGAAGGCTACAACGCTGGATCAATCGCCGGCTTTGGTGCCGAGCTTTCCGGTCCCTTCCCCGCAGGAAGCGTCATCGACGATGATGCCATGCAGGCCGCAAACTACGCCGATCACATCATCTGGAACACGAGCGACGCTATCGGCAGCGCGTTTCCGATCGGCGACGAGGTGAGCTGGGAATGTCCAAATGGGATGGTATTCAACGGCTGTGAAGAGCCCATCTGCGTGAGCCGAGAAGTGGTCCCCTGCCTCTGAGGTCGCTCGCAGGCAAGCCAGTCCGACCTCTCGAGCGCGGGCACAAACGAGACCAATACCGGCACGGTGGACTTGAAGTCAGATCCCGCAAAGGTCCATCATCACCAGTACATTGTTGTCTTCGTCGCACTCGTCGATCCGGCTCGTACCCTCCCCATCATCGTCGGCGACGAGCACGAGCCGCCCGTCGGGCAGGTCTTCCAGATCGAGCTGAAGCGTGAGCCCTTCGGTGGTGTACCCCGAGCGCACCAGGGTCCCGAAGTCGAGCACATGGAGCAGGGTGCGCGCGCCCGCATCACTCTCGGCGTACAGGGCTGCGGTGATCACATCCCCGGCATCCGCCATCCCCGCATTGGCGAGCCGTAGGGTGAGCTGGACCATCCCCCGGTCACATTCCACCTCACAGCGATGCACCAGCTCAGACTGCAGGTCCACCCGCCCCGAGGCCTGGCCCCGGTTGGCGCGGGTCTCGCCGGAGCGGAAGGTGTTGTACTCCGGCCAGTTGCCCGCACTGTAGGTGGGTACGGTGAGGTCGGGGTTGATGTTGGTGAGGCTGAAGCTGTGTTGGTTCCAGACCTCGCCGGCATCGGCCCAGCCGTTGAGGCGATCGCCGAGGATGCGGAGGCCGTAGTTGCCCAGCAGGACCAGCTCAGCACTGTCGTCGTTGTCGATGTCGACCACGACTGGATGGTCGTAAGCCATGGGACAGTCCAGCAGTCCGTCATCGGAGTAACGGGGCTGTCCGTCGGTGCCCGACAGGAGGCGAATCTGGCGGGTCATGTGGATGGCCTCGGGAAAGCCATCTCCCTCAAAGTCGAACGACGCCGCAGTCTTGACGAAGTCGTACGACGGCGTGGCCATGTTTTGCTGCCAGATCGGGGACAGGTCGGCTTCGAGAACCATGAACTCGTCTGGGCTCAGGGTGGAGATGCCAATCTCCGGCAGGCCGTCGGCATCGAAGTCCGCGATGGTGGGAGAGCGAACGTTTTGGTAGCTGAAGGCCTTGAGGCGGCACTGGGCGGTGGTCACCGAGATGTGGCCGGATGTCGCACTCATCTGTGCAGTCACGACCTCCCCTTCGCCGTCCCCCTCGAAGTCAGCGACCGCGAGGTCATACCCGTAGCGGGAGTCGTAGAGGTTGTGGCGACAGCGCTCGGTGCCGTCGTCGTTCCACACACCGGCCGCGTTGATGAGCTCCTGCGACCCGTCGCCGTCGAGATCGGCCACGATGCTCGGCCCCGCCGGCAGCTCAGCCGAGGCCCACAACACCGCGCCGGTCGCGCCGTCGAGCACATGGCCGTCGGCATAGACCTCTGGCTGTCCGTCCTGGTCGATGTCGTAGACTTCTGCAAGCTGGACGAGGCCACTACCCAAGCTCGGCGAGACCCACTCCACCGCACCCTCGGCCGACAGAGCCGCGATGTAGCGGTCGGACACACCGTCCCACACGCCCACCACAATCTCCGGCTCACCGTCTGCATCGACGTCGGCGAGCGCGGGGCTGAACGCGCGGAGCAGACCAAGAGAGTCGGATCCACCACCTTCATCGAGCGTCTTGATCGACCAGTGCTCACCGCTGCCATCGCCGGAGACCACCCGCAGGACACCGAAGGGTTCGGTGCTGTCCTTGCCGCAGTTGCCGGGCGCCCAGGCAAAGAAGACCCCCACGATGTCGGGGTACTCATCGTCTGTGAGGTGTCCCACGACCGGTGCGCCCTGCGAGCGACTGTGCAGGGGATGGTGGGAGAAGGTGCTGTCGTTGGTGGCCCATTCCTCCGCTGCATCGAGGGCATTGCGCTGCTCGAGGTTTCGACACTCGGTGTTCCGGGTGGCTGGCGCGGCACTGACCACACCGGGCTCCGGGCACTCTGGATCTGGGGGCGGCTCGACCGATGAGTCGTCGCTGCTGGTCGGCGGCGCACTGGTGTCTTCCACTGAAGGCAGCGGATCCATCAGAGGTGTGAAGGAGGCGTCCTGCTTGCAGGCCGCGAGCCACACCAGCGCTGGAAGCACGAGCTGGCGGGGGCTCATGGCGTGTCTCCGTAGACCAGCAGGGGGAAGTAGTAGCTGGCGTCTTGCCAGGTCTCGAGGAGGGCCTCCGGCGTGCCGTCTCCGTTCACGTCCAGCACCCCATGGGCCCGCCGCACTGGGTAGCCCTCTGGCCCCGTTGTGAGTCGTCGGCCGACCTCGTCGATGCGGTGGTGTCCCTCTTCGAGGCGGTGGATGTACCAGGGGCCTTCGTTGGAGCCATAGGCGACCAGATCCGAGGCACCGTCCTGGTCGATGTCGGGCAACACATCGAAGAGGCCCAGCTTGTTGCCCTCATTTCCAGACACGCGGATGTCGGCGTTCCAGGCGATCTCCCAGGCCAGCCCCGCACTGTCATCCAGGACGGGACCTTCGAAGACCACGATCTGCCAGCCGTCGGGCTCCAACAGCTGGCTGTGGTCTCCCGCCACGATGTCGGCGTGGCCGTCGCCGTTGACGTCGGTGGCAGCGATGCCGAGACCGCCCAGGCCGGCGATGGCGCTGTTTTGTGGGTTCTCCTGGCCGAAGAACACCTTGCGGGGCAGGAAGGCCTTTTCCTCGGGTTCATCGATGATCTCGAAGACCATCAGCGAGCCCTTGAGGCTGCCCCAGCGACCGAGGGTCCAGTTGTTCGGGTCGCCACCAGAGCCCCGACCGAGCAGCAGCTCGCTGATGCCATCGCCGTCCACATCCGCGAACGCTGGCTGACAGCTTCCGCCAGATCCCTGGATGTTGAGCTGGTCGGTGTTCCAATCTTCGGCCGGGATCAAAGGGTCCTGGCGGGGGTGCACCACGCCGAAGACCGTCTGTCCGTCGTAGCCCGTCCCGATGAATTCAATGCTCTCGTCTCCGCGGAGGTCTTCAGCGACAAGCTCGGCCATCGGCCAGCCCTGGATCTTGACTTTGAACACGTCCAGCGCGTCCTCGTAGTCCAGCGTGCCCGCGACCGCGTCGGCCTGGGAGAAGAGGTAGACCCCGTTGTCGTACTCGCCCGAAGAAAACAGGCGCGGACTCAAGACATCACGCAGACCATCCCCGTCCACATCGTCGACGAGGGAGACCATGACCTCCGGACTGACCTCGCTTCCCTCGCCCTGAGGGAGGGAGAGCTCCACGATGTCGTCGGCCGTGACGGTGTCGAGCGGCCCTGGAATCAGGACGGGATTGTGCCCCCACCCGCGCACCAGGAGGTCGGACGCGCCATCGAGGTTGGCGTCGACCACATGGAGGTATCGCCCCCCGGTGAGGTAGTAGCCGCCGAAGTTCCAGAGGTCCCGGAGGTCCCGGTCGACCGTCTCCACGTCGATGGAGGTGTCGTCTTCGCAGTCTTCTGAGCGCCAGCGCCGGGTGGACGGCGCGCCCGGGTACACCGCGATGTTGGTGTCGTCACAGTCGGGTGCCTCGGTCTCCAGCCAGGGATCGGCCGCTTCGCACAGGCACTCGGCGGAGCCCGCGTAGCCATCGCCATCCAGATCCGCGTAGAAGTCGGTGCAGCCAATCGCCTCTGCATCTTGACTGTTGGGTGTGCCATCGCAGTCGTCGTCGCCGACCGTGCGGCAGTCTTCGAGCATGCCCGGGTGCGTCAGGGGGTCGAGGTCTACGCAGTCTCCCGCGACCTCGATGTGTCCCTCGGGTGCCTCGCACGCCGTGACGGCGAGGGTCTCGTCGCCGTAGCCGTCGCCATCTCGGTCGGGGTACCAGATGAGGGCATCCACGGCGTTGGACTCGTCGATCTGGCCGTCACAGTCGTTGTCCACCGCATCACAGATCTCGTCGGCATCGGGGTGGATGCTGGCGTCGGACTCGTTGCAGTCCCACTTGTTGGCGGCGTAGCCCTCGGGCTGGGCGCAGGCCTCGATGGTGAGTCCCTCGTCGCCGAAGCCGTCGCCATCAAGGTCGGCGTACCAGATGCGGCCGCTGGTGGCGCCGAGCTCGTCGAGCTCGCCGTTGCAGTTGTCGTCCTTGTCGTTTCCGCAGACTTCCACTGCGTCGGGGTGGACGTTCGGGTCGCTGTCGTCGCAGTCGTTGGTGAGCTCGGTGAAGCCGTCGCCGTCCTCGTCAAGGTCCGGTGGATTGCAGCCAAGGCACAGCGCACCGACCACGGCAGCGGCTATTGTCGTCGAGCGCTTCATTCACCGTCCCCTTCTGACGAAGCGAAAGGATGTGAAAGTATCACGATTGCTCCCGGTATCGCCCTGTCAGGGTCCAAGAAAGAGGCACAGCAGCGGCCAATATCCGTGGAGTTCACCAATGGAACGACCACATGGCCGGTGGCATCCACGCCAGGTTGGCGTCAAGCCACCGGTCCGTGAAAACCCAGACTTTTCAAAGGCTGGCGAAGACCCTGCCAGGGATGTGGCGCGCACGGCGCGACGGGCCCAGTGAGCCCACGAGCGCCGCTTGAGCTCCTCGATCTGCCCCTGATTTGTGCACCCACACTGCCGAGCAGCCCGCTGGCTCGAGCTCGGTCGAGGCCCGTTCGGTTCGAGAGGAGTCGACCTCACAGTCAAATATGCTGAAAGTGCCTACTGATACAAGGTTTGAGCGATGGTCTTCATCATCGCGAGCAAGGCTGTTGATGGCACAGACTTTGCTAGCTACACTGTGCGCACCGCTCTCAGCCCCCCATGTACGGAGCTTCTTCATGCATCGCCAAAGCCTTCCTCTCCTGCTCGCCTGCATCTCCACGAGCATTGGCTGCGCAGCCGCAATCCCCGAGACCAAGACTGCGGTGTCCGACGACCCTGAATCAGAGCTCAACTCCGACTTAGACGCCGATGCCGATGCCGATGCCGATGCCGATGCCGATGCCGATGCCGATGCCGATG